>DAOVGU010000250.1 GCA_030672255.1 bacterium | reverse complement strand
AAAGGCGTGGCAATCCGACACGAAGTGTCATTCCGAGTGGAACGAGGAATCTCTCTCTTCAATGAAGTAAGAGATTGCCACAGCCTTCGGCTTCGCAACGACTTCGTCGGATTGCTTCACTTCGTTCGCAATGACGTGGTTCACTGAGTACTTACGTATACACAAAGGAAAGAGAGTTGTCAAAACTCTTGACATCCTATATCTTGTGTTTTATAATTAGATATGATACAATATGGTGTATGAAATGCCCTTTCTGTGGAAACTTAGAGGATAAGGTTGTCGATTCCCGGGAAGCGGAGGATGGCCTGGCTATTCGTCGCCGAAGAGAATGCTTGAAGTGTGCTCGCCGGTTTACCACTTACGAAGAAATAGAGGAAAGGCCTCTTCTGGTTATAAAGCGTGATGGTCGCAGGGAGCCATTCGATCGCAAAAAACTTGAGGTTGGAGTCTTGAAGGCCTGCGAGAAAAGGCCAATTCCCTTTGAAAAGATAGAAGCAATCATCGATCGTTTGGTAAGAGAATTGCGAAGGGGATTTCCGAATGAAGTAAATTCTAAAGAGATTGGGGAAAGAGTAATTAAAGAATTAAGAAAAATTGATGAGGTTGCCTATGTCCGTTTTGCTTCGGTCTATCGTCAATTCAAGGATGCAGCAGAATTTACTGAAGAGGTAAGAAGGCTCGGCAAGTTTCCTAAGCGGCACGCTTGATTTCCCCAGCGAGGAAATCTTCGCTCTCGTTGCTCCTCGCTCGTCCTCCTGCGCCAAGGCTACGGAGGACACCATGCCCGCTTCGTCGCTAACAAGGCCGCTACAGAAACTTTCCTCGCCTTTGTATACACTAATTATGGAAGAGAAATTAAAAAATGTGAAAAAAAGGGATGGGAGAGTTGTTCCATTTGATAAAAATAAGATTACCGAGGCCATTTTCAAGGCAGCGAAGGCGGTAGGAGGGGAGGACCGATATTTAGCGGAAGACCTGGCCGACAGCGTTACTTTTTACTTAGAGAAGCGGTTTGTTGATAAAGTCCCTGCGGTAGAGGAGATTCAGGATATTGTGGAGAAGGTTCTCATTAAAACCGGCCATGCCAGGACGGCTAAAGCTTATATTCTCTATCGGGAAAAAAGGGCTAGAATCAGAAGGATTAAGAAGGGCATTATTCCTCCTGAATTAGAGGAGGAATTGGCATCTACCGGACTTTCCCTCTTCATCAGAAGATCTAAGGATGAGATCCTCCTCTGGGAGCGAGGAAAAATTGTTAATGCTTTAATAAAGGAGAGAGGTCTATCAAAAAATATTGCCGAATTAATCGGTTTAGAGGTGGAAGACCAGATCCTTAATTCTAAGGTAGGAGCATTATCCGCTTTCTTGGTTGAGGAGTTGGTTAATAACAAAGTGGCCGAATACAGCCAACGAAGGGGGAGAGATGATGTTTGAGAAAATTGAGAAAAGAAATGGGCAGATAGTAAAGTTTGAAGCTAAAAAAATCATTGCCGCCATTGGAAAGGCCGGAGCCGCTACCGGCGAATTTGGGGAGAAGGTTGCGCAAAAATTAACTCTTAAGGTATTAAGTTTAACCCAGAATCTGATTACCGATAAAATTCCAACGGTCGAGGAAATTCAGGATGTGGTGGAGGAGGTTCTGCTCTCCTCCCCTTACCGCAAGACGGCGCGCGCCTATATTATCTATCGTGAGCAACATGCGAGAATCAGGGAAATATCTACCGCCGCAAATCTCGATTTGGTTGATCAGTATTTAGCCAAAAGCGATTGGCGGGTCAATGAAAATAGTAATATGACATTTTCTCTGCAAGGGTTGAATAACTACCTTTCTTCAGAGGTTACCGCCACTTACTGGTTAAATAAAATTTATCCCGCCGAGATTAGAAAGGCGCATCTGAAGGGGGATTTTCACATCCATGATTTAAGCATCTTTTCTACCTATTGTGTGGGCTGGGACCTTTTTGACCTTTTGGTTCGTGGTTTTGGTGGTGTCTCCGGTAAGGTAGAAAGTAAGCCGGCAAAGCACCTGCGCGCTGCTCTTGGCCAGATCGCCAATTTTTTCTATACCTTGCAGGGGGAATGTTATTCCAAAGACACTCAAGTTTTAACTAATTCTGGCTGGAAATATTTTTACGAAGCGAAAAAGGAAGACAAGATGTTCACTCTTAATAACCAGACAAACGAGATTGAGCTCCAGAAACCTGTTAAATTTTATGAGTTTTGGAACGAAGGTGAACTTTATCATTTCAAATCCAAGAAACTGGATCTCTTAGTTACCTCTAACCATAATATGGTAGTTGACCAGTATTGTCCCAACTGCAAACAAACATATTATCGGAAATTTGTTAAGGCAAAGGACTTTAATCATAATGAACATCATATTCCTAAAAATTCAACCTGGGAAGGAATAAAAGAAAACTGGTTTAGCTTGCCAGAAATTCAAATCCAGCAGTATGGAGGAGTCAGCAAAAAATACAAAATAAGGAAGATTGCATCCAAAAAGATATTAATGGATAACTGGCTTGCTTTTTTTGGATTTTGGCTGGCTGAGGGTTCAACTTATTTGGAGGAAAGAAAAAGAAGAGACAAACAAAAACCTTGTTATGGATACTTGGTTAAAATTTCACAAAATAAAGGCGAGACAGCTGATGGATTTGAACAAATTCTTAAAAGATTACCTTTTAATTACAACAAAAAAATTCAAAATAAAAATATAGAATTTGTTATCTGTGATAAACAATTATTCTCTTATTTGAAGCAATTTGGCAAATCCGGAGACAGATTTATTCCCCAGGAAATTAAGAATTTAAGCAAAGAACAATTACAAATCTTATTTGATTGGATGATGAAAGGCGATGGCTATGAAGGTAAGGAAAATATCGAATATTATACAAAAAGCAAAAAATTAGTTGATGATTTTCAAGAAATAGTTTTAAAATTGGGCTGGAGTGCTAATATTTACGAAAGAAAAAGCGACGATCGTAAATGGTATAGGGTAGGAATTTCTAAAGCGAGACATTTTGTATTGGGTTTTAAAGAAAATATTGAAAAAGTAAAATATTCAGGCAAAGTTTATTGCTTTGAGGTTCCCAATCATACTCTCTATGTAAGAAGAAATGGAAAGGCTTGCTGGTGCGGTAATTCTGCTGGCGCTCAGGCTTTTGCGAACTTTGACACGCTTCTCTCGCCTTTTATCCGCTACGATCACTTAGATTTTTCCCAGGTGAAGCAGGCAATTCAGGAATTTGTTTTTAATGTCAATGTTCCCACCAGAGTGGGTTTCCAATGTATTTCTGAAGATACTGAAATATTAACTCCTGAGGGATGGCAAAGCTACAACGAAATAAGAGAAGGAAGGATAATTAAGACTTTCAATATAAAGACCAAGAGGGTAGAGAATCAAAAAGTAACTTATGTTTTTAAAAAGAATTACCAGGGTATTATGTATAACTTAAAAAATCGCATTCAAGACCAGTTGGTTTCTCCTCGGCATAGAATTGTGAGAAAAAAATTCCAAAGTGACAGATATATTTTGGAACCTATTGAAGAAATTGTGAAATTAAAATCTCCTTTTATCGTTCCAATTGCTGGAAAAAATTCAAACAAAAAAGCGAAAATCAGTGATAGACAGATAAAACTGATGGCTTGGATTATCAGCGAAGGGACAATAGAGCGCCCCACAAAATACCGATGCTGTTATCGAGTAAGTATTTATCAATCTAAAGTTAATAATAAAGAAAATTACCAGGAAATCATAAATTTATTGAATAAATTTAAGATGAAATATTCAGAAGCTGAAGCATCTTCACTGGGGAGTGATGTTAGAAGAATGAGGTTAAATGCTGAAAGCTCAAGAAAAATCCACCAATGGTTCGGCACAAAAGAGAGTATCCACTTTATTCCCGATATTTTACTGAATCTGAATCAACAACAGTCACGCTTATTCTTGGAGACATATTTGAAGGCAGATGGATTTGAGGGTTGCAAAATTTCCACAACCGACCCGGTACTCTTGGAGAACTTACAGATAGTAGTAATTAATGCAGGTTACAGTTTTACCACTCTCAAACGTAAGCCAACAATTGGTAAAAAAGACATTTATGTCTTGAGGATAATTAGGCATCAAGAGACATATATTCAAAAGGTGGAGAAGGTAAGCTATAAGGGAGTTATTTGGTCCCCTCATACGAAAAATGAAACAGTTATTGCCAGAAGAAAAGGGAAGGTGTTTATTACTGGTAATACGCCCTTTACTAATATTACCCTGGATTTAACACCCCCAAAATACTTTGCTAAAACGCCGGTTATCGTTGGAGGGAAAGCCCAGAAAGAAACCTATCAGGAATTCCAGGAAGAGATGAATACCATTAATCGGGCTTTCCTGGAGGTAATGGCTCAAGGAGATGGAAAGGGGAGGGTCTTTACATTTCCCATCCCAACATATAATATCACCAAGAATTTCGATTGGGATAACTCTAATATGAAATTGCTCTGGGAGGTGACCGCCAAATACGGTATTCCCTATTTTTCCAACTTTATCAATTCGGATATGGACCCCGCAGATGCCCGCAGCATGTGCTTAGCACCTAATGAAAATATCCTTGTAAAGATAAATAATAAGATTATTAAAACTGAAATTGGTAAGTTAGCCGAGGATTATACGGATGGATTTGATAGTGAAGGATGGGGTAACACGAATGAAAGCATGGAGGCTCTGTCACTCGATCCGGATACTTACAAAATAAAATGGACAAAGGTGAAAAGATTTCTGAAAATAAATGATACTCATTTGGTTACTATAAAAACAAGAGATGGGAAGGAAATGAAGGTATCGAAAAATCATCTAATTGCTGTTTACACTGAGGAAGGCATAAGAACAAAATTAGCAGAAGAGTTGAATGAGGGAGATCTTTTATTAACCACACGATCAGCAACTAATGCGTTTGAAAATAATAATTTTCAAAAGGTTGGTGATTGTGTTGTAGATGAAAAATTGGCTTATTTGATCGGTTTTTTTATTGCCGATGGAAACTATTTATATGATACGAGATACAATCCTGAAAAAAGACCAAGAGGAATTCAGCTCACATTTGATGGAAGGAATAAAAAACTTCAGCAAAAAATAATGCAGTTTGTTAAAGATATATATAGTTATGAGTTAAAGTTTATTCAGGATCCAAGATATGAAAATAGTTTAAGGGCATATATTTATAGAAGTGAGGTTGCTAAACAATGGATAAATAGCGGAATTGAGAAATATAATAAAGTTCCAGAAATTATATTTAATAGTTCATTAAGTGCAATTAATGCGTTTTTAGATGGTTTTTTTGACGGTGATGGTTACAAAGAAGGCAAAGAAATCCACATAAATGATAGAGATCTCGCCAAGGGTTTAGTTATTTTAATGACTCTTGCAGGGATAAACTGCACCTATAGAGAAAGAGAAAACTCCCAAGGAATCAGAATTCAACACACTCTTGGAAAAGGAGCAAAATATGCTAGTGTAGTAGTGGATACACTCTACAATAGAGTACCTCAGTTTGTAGTAGAGACGGGTCGCGAGAAACCATTTTACGATAAGAATGGTATGCCTTGCAAGACTTCCTTAAATAGAAGGGATGCCCAGACAGATGAAAGTCTTAAAATCCTGAACAGTGATATGGCTTTAGTAAGGATAGAGTCGATTGAGATAGAAGAGTTGCCCCATAATCAGGATTTCTACGATATTGAATTAGAGAGAGAGCATTATTTTGTTCATTCATTAGGAAATATAACACATAACTGCTGTCGCCTTCGTCTCGATAATCGGGAGCTAAGAAAAAGAGGAGGGGGGCTTTTTGGCGCAAATCCCCTTACCGGTTCGGTGGGGGTGGTCACGATCAATATGGCAAAATTGGGATATTTAGCCAAAGAGAAAGAGGAGTTCAAGGAAAGGCTTTCTCGCTTGATGGAGCTGGCTAAGAACTCCTTGGAGATTAAAAGAAAGACTCTGGAAAGGTTTACCGATAACAATCTTTATCCTTATTCCAAATATTATCTAAGATCGGTTAAAGAGCGCTTTGGAGAATACTGGAAAAATCATTTCTCCACCATTGGTTTGATTGGAATGAATGAGGCCTGCTTGAATCTTTTGGGAAAGAATATTGGCAGTGAATCCGGGAGGAAGTTTGCTTTAGAGACATTAAATTTTATGCGGGAAAAATTACTCACTTTCCAAAAGACCATAGGTAATATCTACAATTTGGAGGCCACTCCCGCCGAAGGAAGTTCCTATCGCTTAGCCCTAGTTGATAAGGAAAACTATCCCGAGATCATTTGCGCTGATGAAGAAGCGACTAAGGGAGATGGCGCTGAGCCCTTCTATACAAATTCCACCCAGTTGCCGGTAAACTATACCGATGATATTTTTGAAGTATTAAATCTGCAGGATGATTTGCAAACCAGATATACCGGGGGCACCGTAATCCACTTCTATTTAGGAGAAAGAATTAAAGATGCGGATATTATTAAGCATTTAGTGCAAAAAATTTGCAGAAATTACCATCTGCCTTACTTTACCATCACTCCTACCTTTAGCGTTTGCCCTACTCATGGCTATTTATCTGGTGAAAACTATACCTGCCCAAAGTGCGGTCTTGCCTGTGAGGTCTATTCCCGGGTAGTCGGGTACCTTAGACCTGTGAAACAATGGAATGAAGGAAAAAAAGCCGAGTTTACACAGAGGAAAACGTTTAAAGCGACGTAGTCGTTGCGAGGCCGAAGGCCGTGGCAATCTCAATGAGATTGCGGAGCCTATTCCGAGCCTGTCTTGAGATTGCTTCGGGACTTCATCCCTCGCAATGACAGGCGAAGAATCCCACTCCTCGCAATGACAGCTGAATCTCATTAAATGCTGATCGGTGGTCTTCAAAAATTCTCGCTGATTGACTATCCAGGGAAAATCTGTGCTATTATTTTTACCCAGGGTTGTGATTTCCTCTGCCCTTACTGTCACAACCCGGAGCTTGTAGAACCAAAACTTTTCTCGCAACCAATCCCGGAGGATGAAATTTTCTCATTTTTGGAAAGGAGAAAAGGAAAATTAGAGGCGGTAGAGATAACTGGTGGAGAGCCAACGCTTCAGCCGGATTTAATTGAGTTTACTGAAAAGATTAAAGATATGGGCTTTTTAGTTAAACTTGATTCTAACGGGACAAATCCAAATATAGTAGAGAAAGCAATAAAAAATAAATTAGTAAATTATTTAGCCATGGATATAAAGGCACCCTTAGAAAAATATAGTGATGTTGTGAAAGTTAATGTAGATACTGATAAAATAAAACGTAGTATAAACTTAATTATGAACTCTGGTATTGATTATGAATTGAGAACAACTGTAGTAAAATCCTTATTAAGTAAAGATGACCTGAGGAAAATTGGCGAGTTGATACAGGGGGGGCGGTTACATATTCTCCAGAAATTTGTTCCCTCCAAGTTGTTAGACCCAAAATTTTCAAAAGAAACTAATTATTCTGATGAAGAATTTGAAGAATTCAAGCAAATGATGCTAAATTATGTAGAGAAATGTGTGATAAGATAAACCGAAAAGTCATTGCGACCCCGTATTCAATACGGGGGAAGCAATCTGACACGAAGTGTCATTCCGAGCAAAGCGAGGAATCTTAATGATTGCTCTATTTGGTTTTGCCGGTTCCGGAAAAACGGTTCTTTTTCAGGCTCTCACCAGGAGCCAAAAGGAAAGCTATGATCTTAGCAAGCCAGATGTCGGGGTAGCAAAATTACCCGATGTGAAGTTGGAATTTCTGGCAAAGAGTCTTAATTCCAAGAAGGTTACCTTCCCTTTTCTTACTTTTGTTGACATTAAAGGGGCAAGTAAAGAGGAAGGTTTTTCCGTAAAGAGGCTCGCTCAATTAAAGGATGTGAGTCTACTTATTTACTGCTTAAGAGGATTTGGAAGAGATTATAATTGTTCTGATGATTTAGAATCCCTGGAACTGGAATTGATCTGATATGATTTAGAAATTGCCGAGAAAGGATTATCTCATCAAAGCGAAGATTCTTTAGATAAAGCTCTTCTTCGCCGCTGCCAGGAAGCGCTTCAGAATGGGGTTCCCTTAAGGGATTGTGAATTTTCTGAAAGCGAAGAGAAGATTCTTTCTTCTCTTCCTTTCCTCAGTATCAAGAAAGCAATCATTTTGATTAACAAGGAAAAAGCTAATCTTGGCTCAGGTAACCACCTTCCCCCTCTTTTATTCAAGCGAAAGGGAAGAGAAAAAATTCCAATTTTTTCCCTTTCGGCAGAGATAGAAAAGGAAATCAGTCTCCTCTCAACCGAGGAAAGGAAAGAATATTTAGAAAAATTGGGTTTAAAGCGATGGCCCTTGCCCCTTTTTCTGAAAGAAATTCTTAATTCCCTTTCTCTCATTACTTTCTATACCGTAGTTAAGAATGAGGCACGCGCCTGGCTTCTGTTAGAAGGAACCCCGGCAGTAAAAGCGGCCGGTAAAATTCACACCGATATCGAAAAGGGTTTTATCCGGGCTGAGGTGGTTAATTTTGAGGATTTCAAAAAGGCCGGTTCTCTTGTTGCAGCAAAGCATCAAAATTTGCTTCACTCCGAAAATAAGGAATATCCTGTGAAGGATGGGGATATTATAGAATTTTTGTTTAGCAAATAAGATAAATATCATATGAGAACAGGGATTGCCAATCTGCCACTTCATTATGGAAGAGCACCGGCCTGGCTCTTTGAGCGGATGAGAAATCTTGCCCGAGATATTACCATCGTTATTGTCAAGGAGTTTGGAACCAAGGAGTTCTTAAGGAAGATTTCCGACCCCTTCTGGTTTCAATCGTTTGGCTGTGCCCTTTCATTTGACTGGCATTCCTCAGGCCTAACCACCACCGTCTGTGGTGCTTTAAAGGAAGGGTTAAGGGAAGTTCAAAAAGATTTAGGAATATTTGTTGCTGGGGGAAAGGGGAGGGTCTCCAGAAAAACGCCTGAGGAGATCGAAAACATTAGCGCCAGATATGGATTATCCAATACCTCGAATAACCTTATTTATGCCAGCAGATTAGCCGCGAAGGTTGACAATACCGCCCTTCAGGATGGGTATCAGCTCTATCATCACAGCTTTATCTTCACCAGGAACGGAGACTGGAGCGTAGTTCAGCAGGGAATGAATACAAATAATTCTTGGGCGAGAAGATACCATTGGTTAGGCAGTAATGTGAAGGATTTTGTCAATGAGCCGCACAATGCCATCTGCTGTGACCATAAAGGTATAACCTTGAATATGGTCGCCGCCGAGAGCGAGAAAGTCAGAGAGGTCTCGAGCAAACTTTCCCGGGAGAAACCAGAATTTCTCGTCAAAAATATAAAAAAGATCTCCTCTTTAAGGATGTCCCGGGACCATCAGCTCTTCTATGCAAGTTTCTCCCCTAAAAATCTGCAAAGGATTTTCTTAAAGACATACGAAAATCACCCAGAGAACTTTGAGAAACTTTTAGCGATAAGAGGGGTGGGTCCAAAGACAATTAGGGCATTATCCCTTCTTTCTGAACTCATCTATGGGGCGGCTCCCAGTTTTCGGGACCCGGCAAAATTCGCCTTTGCCCATGGGGGAAAGGATGGAGTTCCCTATCCGGTAGACAGAGCCAGCTATGATAACTCAATTAACATTCTGCAAGAAACGATCAACAAGAGCAAGATTGGTGACTACGAAAAACTCAGAGCATTGCGACGACTAACCAAGCCCTAATAAGATCCTCTTTATAAAACCGTTTTCTCGATAACCTTATACTAAAAGGGGATGTAATTTATGGATTCTGAGTTGACAGGAACATTAAAATCAATTAAAATATTTAGCAATATGGCTAAATATTTAAATTGGGTTGCAGTAGAACAAAAAATTAGAAATTCAAAAGTTGCTCTTTTTACCCCTCTTGATTTAAAGCGGATTTTGCGGGCCTCTGAAATTTCAGTGCGGTTTTTTTTGACCCGTTATACTAAAAAGGGTATACTTATCAAATTGAGACGCGGTTTGTATGCCTTAGCTAATGATCTGCCTTCTGATTTTGAAATTGCTAATATTCTCTATCAGCCCTCTTATATCTCACTTACCTATGCTCTTGCCTATTACCACATTATTCCTGAAATGGCTTACGTAATTACTTCTGTGACTACTCGTCCAACTTATGAATTTGATGTTTTGGGGAAAACTTTCCGTTATCATCGGATAAAAAAGAATGCCTTTACAGGGTATACACCCGAAAAAATTGAGGGGAAAACAATACTAATTGCGGATAAAGAGAAGACATTTATAGACTATCTTTATTTCGTTAGTAGAAAAATATACCCACTTAACACTCGACTTAACCTCTCTTTATTAAAAAAGAAAAAAGTAATTCAATATCTAGGGTTATTCCAGTATAAAAGTTTAGAGCGTTTAGTTAAGGAGGTCTATGGTCAGTAGAGACTTGATTAAGAGATTAGCTCTTCAGTATCAAACCACAGAGATAAATGTCGCCCGGGAATATGCTCAACACCTTTTTCTCTCTATCTTTTATCAACAGCCGGAATCAGAGCAGGTTCTCTTTAAGGGCGGTACCGCCTTGCACATTGTTTTTCAGAGTCCTCGTTTTTCAGAAGATCTTGATTTTTCTGGATTCAGGACTGATATTTCAATGATTGAGACATTAATCCTAAATGTTATTGAGAAAATCCAGAAAGTTGGTTTGAAAATAGAAATTGCTGAGAGTAAAAAAACTTCTGGTGGCTACGTGGGTATTTTAGATTTAACTTTTTCTGGTTACCAGGCTCGTGTCTGCTTAGAGATTTCCTTAAGGAAACAAAATAACATTAAAGGCGAGCCTGTATTAATTAACAGCGATTTTATTCCTTCCTATACACTGCTAATATTACCACAAAAAATGTTAGTTGACGAAAAATTGTCTGCCCTTTTGGGTCGGGCCAAGCCGAGGGATTATTTCGACTTATATTTTTTGCTCAGGAAAAATTTAATTGAAGTGGAAAAAAGAAAAGTTCTCAAGGAAATCAAAAGTAGGTTAGAGAAAAATAAACCTTCGTTGGAAAAGGAATTGCGAGATTTTTTACCACGAAGCCAACGTAGACTTATTCGCAATTTCCAGGAAGTCTTGCTTCGGGAAATCTCACACTATCTCTGAGATTACCTTCTGCCATTTTCCCGATTCTTCGGAACTTTTTATCGCTTCTGCTACCTTCATATTATAAATTCCATTATCAAAGACTGGAATAGAAGCAAAAAAGAGCCGATGGTTTTTGCCACGCCTTTAGAATTCTACCGTGAGTTAGAAAAGGAAGATTTACCGGTAATCAAAGGCACGCTTGACCCCTGCGATGTTTGCTACAATAGCGCCTTTGCCGGCGCAAGAGGTCTCTGGAAGTTGAGGATTGAGGCCGATAGAGAACTAAGGCAGGCAGAGATGTGGAGTGTAGTGGCTGGTAAAACTGAGGTCTCCCTTCAGGCGAAAGACATTGGTTAAGGTTCTTCTTTGCTTTCCGGACGGATTATCTGAATTTTCTTTAAAAGATTGTAAGTTTCGAAGTAAAGTCCTGGGAGATCGTCACTTTAAAATTCTTTTAAGCTACTTCATTCAAAAGGATCTATGGTTTAGATGATATATTAATAAATTCTCTTGGTGTTACAATCGCAGTAGACTTGTAGCTCTTTAATCTTATAAGGTGAATATCGCCGGAAACAAGGTAATCTGCTTTACCTTTTTCCGCACACAAGAGGAACTTTTCATCGGCCGGGTCTTCCGGTATAAGAAGACCTCTCTTTTTGGGAGGTGGCGTCACCTTTTCTGCTTTTATTTCAAGGGCATGTATAACCTCAAGAATTTTCTCCCTTTTCAGGTCAAATCTGGAGCGGCTTAAAACCTCTGAAATTTCAGCCATAATTTCCAAAGAGATTAATAAGAGAAACCTTTCTTCCAAAAAAGCATGCAGGATACGGCCAGGAATACTTTTTCTTACCAAAAGACCGGAGACAAAAATATTGGTATCCAGGATAACCCGCATTATCTTTTTCGTCTCCTTTTAGCACCCCGGACTGCAGTAATCTCCTGACTGACTATCTTCTCGGTAATATCTTTCTTGGCTCCTTCTTTCTGGAGTTCATCAAGTAAAGACTGAAATTTTCGTCTCCAGGAGGAGCGCTCCTGGATAAAATTTTCTAATTCCTCTTGTCGGAAACGCCACTGCCTGCCAATCTTAAATCCAGGCAAAAGCCCTTTCTCTACTTCCCGATAAATCGTGGCTCCAGATACTTTTAGAAGTCTGGCCACCTCCTCCACGGTCATAACAGTTTGCATCACAATTTATCACCTCCTGCATAATTATACTCTATTATACTTTAGTTATCAAATTAATGCTCTTTTGCTACCTTAAACACAGCCTTTGCTACCTCTTTGGCGACATTTTTATTAAGGGGGCTGGGAATGATATAGTCTTCCCTTAAGTCTTTCTCTTTGATCATTTGAGCAATGGCGAGGCTGGCAGCAAGTTTCATTTTTTCGGTAATTCTTTTTGCTCGG
>DAOVGU010000220.1 GCA_030672255.1 bacterium | reverse complement strand
ATTATCTCTGATCGTATCCTTGATTCCGCCATAGGCAATCCACCAGTAGCCATAGTGGATATCGCTATGGACACGGAAGGGAAGGTTTTTCTCTTTGGGAAATTTTCTTGCCCAATCGGGGGGAGTAAACTTTACCGGTTTTTTCATATCCCGGGCAACAAACATCAGGCTACTTCCCAAGGTTTTATTATCGGGTTTATCTGGTGCTAAACTTTCATTAAATTCTTTCTTCCCCTCTCTGCCCATGCAGAACTTGGCACCCGCCCGATAAGCAATTGTTCCATCACCACTGGTATCGATAAAGATATTTGCTTCTAAATAGAATTTTTTCTCGGTAGAGAGCTGCTCACAGATGATTCCTTTTATCCTCTTTTTTTTGGTCATCACTACCTCTCGAGCCGAACTATTCAAGTAAAGGGTCAAATTCTTTTCTCTTTTTACCCATTCCCAGAGGATAGTATCCCAGACCCAGAAACTTCTTAAAGGATCCCGATGCCAACTCTCAAGCAGCATCTCCTCGATAATCCCGGTTTCCCTTAGTTCACGTCTAAGACCAGAGCAATGGGCACCGGTAGGAACGACCCTGATTTCTGAACTGGAATTGCCCCCTAAAACCGGTCTATCCTGAACCAAAGCCACCTTACAGCCAAGTCTGGCGGCAGCAATTGCGGCAGAAATGCCGGCTAATCCTCCTCCAATAACGGCTGTATCATACTTCATAACACCTCCACATATAGTTTACTAAATAAACCATTGATTCGAAATCCTGGCCTGGCAGTTTTAGCTGTTTTGGGAAATTCAGAGGGAAGATAAATTTGCAATCCTTCCGATGAGGACAAAATATATTGAATTAAATTAGGTCTGTGGTAAAGCCGCACTCCGCGTTTGTCATAGAAATACCATAATATCTCTAATGGAATTTTTCCTTTGTAATTTATCTGAATTATCGGTCTTTTCTCACTACATTGATACTTTACTGGTGTAGTAAAGTATATGGAGGTTTCCCCTTTCCCCATAGGGACAACCGCAGCCGATTTTCGATTAAATTTTACCTTGCAACCATAGGGAATCTGCCAGAGAACCCAACCCGAATTGTTTAACATCTCTGGAGGCAATTTACTAAATAGGTCAATTCTTTTGCCATTACTCCCATGAAGAAGATAATGCTCTATTGCTTTAAGAAGACTTGCTCCTAACTCTCGACATCTCTCTGGCGTAGTAACTGTGCCTGATTCTACGGAGTGATAAGCAGTCTCCACACTAATAGGATCTGCACCATACATTTGATTTACATAAGTAACTTGTTTTCTTTCAATATCATCCGAATACCAGCCTATTTCACTTTTGATGAGTTCTTGATTCATAGTAAAAGGGAAATTTTTAGGACTCATTTTACAAAATAAATAGGTTAAATTTTCAATTCGTTTACGTGCCTGAGAACTCAGTAAGGCTGGATTACCAAAATAAAGATAATTTCTCCTCTCTGGCCCAGGTGAATGAAAATTGAATAGCAATACGAAACGCTTGCCTTTTGCTACACTTTTTTGCATCAATTTCATAATCAGTTTTACTTCAGGGCGGGAACTGTTAACACACCAGGCATTACCATGATCTACCGGAGGAGAATTCTTGCCATAACAACCTTCAACTACCCCATCTATATCTACAAATGAGATTACATGGAATTCAACGTTATTACGTAACTTACTTTTAGCTGCCGTCCGCAGAAAGCCTTCCAAAGTGTAAGAACCAGTTACCTCTCCCGCATGTTCACGACATAACAACCAGATTACTGATGATGTCTTTTTCTTATTAAGTGTTGGCAATACAATGTATGGTATCCTTTGGCCTTCGCTACTTCGGCCAGGATATGATAAATGAAGAGGACCATTTACTGCGAGCTCTTTTAATAAAGGCTTTAACATTATCGGTGTATAGGGATAACAGTAGGCTACTTCAACCGGTGCATCCGGCAGTACCATTGAAAAGCGGAATTCCCCCTTTTTGAAATCTAGATATACATTTGAGTCTACAGCCCGTCTCCATGGTTGACCAGGACTCCGGTAAACAGGTCTAGCGTAAATCCAATTATTTCTTCCCAGACATTGGTTCAGATTCATAAGAACAAATTTAAATGGGCCGGCTCTGGCTCCATCCATCCGAAAATAAAACCACATCGCCACCGGACTTCCATCGGTACGGGCTTTAAATAACAATTGCCTTTTTAGCTCATTAACTGAGCAATCACCAATGCTTCCTGAATCAAAATTGGTGGAGATAGAAATCATAAATAAGTCTTAGTGGATCTACTTATTAATTAAGGATAGGGCCTCGTTTCTGGTGCGGATATCTTTGAGGAAGATTCCTCGCACAGCCGAGGTGACGGCAACCGAGCCTGGTTTCTTTACCCCGCGCATTGTTAAACAAAGATGCTCGGCCTCAACTACTACCAAAACTCCTTTTGGTCTAAGTATCTCCGTAATGGCATTGGCAATCTGGGTGGTGAGCCTTTCTTGCAACTGTAATCTTTTAGCGAAAATATTAATTACGCGAATTAGTTTGGAAAGACCTACAACCCTATTCTTCTCGGGAATATAGGCGATATGAACCTTTCCCAAAAAGGGAAGAAGATGGTGCTCGCAGATGGAGAAAATTGGAATATCCTTAATCAGGACAAGTTCATTATACTCTTCTTTAAAGATTGGTTTTAACTCTTCCCTAGGATTCTTTCCCGGACCGGAGAAAAGCTCCTCGGCCATTCGGGCCACACGCTTTGGTGTTTGCTTTAGTCCCTCTCTTTTTGGGTCCTCCCCAATCGCCTCAAGAAAGACTCTTACTGCTTCCTCTATCTTTTTCTTGTTTATTGACAATGTTATCGATCTCCTCCCCGGTTAAGGTTTCCTTCTCCAGGAGACCTTTTGCGAGTTCTTCCAGCTTTTCTCTATTTTTCTCTAAAATTCCTTTTGCTTTTCTTTGCGCCTCTTCAATGAGACGCTTCACCTCCTGGTCAATCTCCCGGGAGGTTGCTTCGGAATGCTCTCCCTTCTGGACAAGATCCCTTCCCAGGAAAACCTCCGATGGTCTCTTACGATAAGTGATGGGACCTAACTTTTCGCTCATTCCCCATTCACAGACCATCTTCCTTGCCAATTCTGTGGCAATCTGAAGGTCATTCTCCGCCCCGGTATAGGACTTGCTAAAGATGAGGAGTTCTGCCGATCTTCCCCCCAATAAAGTAGCCAATTCGCCCTGATAGAAGATGTTGCTCTCAATATATGTGTCCTTTTCCGGAAGAATATGGGTAATTCCCAGGGCCTGTCCCCGGGGGATGATCGTAACCTTATGGATTGGATTTGCCTCCAGCATAAACTTTTGTACCAAAGCATGGCCGGCCTCATGGTAGGCAATGATTTTCTTCTCCTTCTCACTGATCAGAAGGCTTTTTTTCTCCGTCCCCATCATTACTTTATCTTTCGCCTCCTCAAAATCATCCATCTCCACAGATTCCTTGTTTTTTCTGGAGGCAAGGAGAGCCGCCTCATTAGTAAGAAGAGCCAAATCTGCCCCGGAGAGTCCGGGTGTGCCCCGGGCAACAATCTTAAGATCTACCTTCGGATGGAGCTTCATTTTCTTGGTGTGGACTTTAAGAATCTCCTCCCTTTCCTTGATATCCGGCCAGGTCACCACAACCTGGCGATCAAACCTTCCTCGTCTTACCAAAGCCGGATCCAGAACATCGGGCCTGTTAGTTGCGGCCACAAGAATGACACCCTCCTCAGTAGAAAAGCCGTCCATCTCCACAAGGAGTTGATTTAGGGTCTGCTCCCTTTCATCGTGACCGCCGCCCAGGCCGGCAAATCTCTGCCGGCCCACCGCATCGATCTCATCAATAAAGACAATCGCCGGAGCCTTCTGCTTTGCCTGGCGGAAGAGGTCCCTTACACGGGATGCTCCCACGCCAACGAACATCTCCACGAAGTCAGAGCCGCTCATCGAAAGGAAAGGAACTCCCGCCTCACCACTGACCGCCTTGGCTAAAAGGGTCTTGCCGGTTCCCGGAGGTCCGATGAGCAGTACCCCTTTAGGAATTTTTCCACCCAGCCTCTGGAACTTCTTGGGATCCTTTAAGAATTCAATGATTTCTTTTAACTCCTCCTTTGCCTCTCTTAATCCGGCCACGTCGGCAAAGGTAATCTTTTGCTTGCTTTCCGATAAAGGCGTAACTCTGCTCTTGCCAAAGGAAAGCACTCTATCGCCACCTTTAGATACCTGACGGGCAATAAAGAACCAGAGAAGACCAAAGATAAGCACAATGGGAAGAACAGAGTAAAGCAGATTCAACCAGACTCTGGACTCTATTTGAGAATGGATTTTTACATTTGGTTGTTTTTTAAGAAATTCATAGACATCAGGATCTTCGGTGTAAGTAGAGAATTTTTTTCCATCCTTAAATTTACCGCTAATAAATTTTCCCGTAGCCTGGGTAGTGCCCTTAATCGTCACAACGCCGGTAATCTCTCCACTTTCCACCTTCTGAAAGAATTCACTATCACTAATTTTTTTCTGCGCCCTCTCTTCTATGGTGGAGAATTTAAGGAGAGTAAAGAGAAAAATTCCCAAAAGCAGCCAGAAGATAATTCCTTTCGCGAAGTTACCCTTTAATTTTTCCGGTTTCTTCTTTTTTTCCATAGTCTTTCTACCATTTTTAATGCACAATATTCACTGCACATTGTACAGACATCCGAAATTGCTGATTTATCCTGCCGGTATTCTCTGAATCTTTTGGGATCGATACTCAGAAGTTCCTGTTTCTTCCAATTGCGAAGATTACGATATTTTGAGATCTCTTTATCCCAATCCTTTGCTCCTTTAACCCCTTTGGCAATATCCCCGATATGGGCCGCGATCCTGGCGGCAATAACCCCATCTCTGATATCCTGGAGGTCTGGAAGCCTAAGGTGCTCGGCGGGAGTGACAAAGCAAAGGAAATCAGCCCCCAAACTTGCCGCAATTGCTCCGCCAATGGCAGCGGTAATATGGTCATACCCCGGAGCAATATCGGTAACAAGAGGGCCAAGAAGATAAAGGGGTAAATCCCCGCACAGGTTTTTGGCCATCTTTACATTTGTCCCAATCTCATCGATGGGGATATGGCCCGGACCTTCAATAAAAACGCTTACTCCATTTTTAATGGCATAACCTGCCTGTTCGGCGATGGTGGTCAATTCCTGAATCTGAGCGCTATCTGTAGAGTCGGATATTGAGCCGGGTCGCAGTCCATCTCCTAAACTTAAGGTAATATTGTATTTTTTGGCAATCTTCAATATCTCATCAAATGATTGGTAAAGAGGATTTTCTTTTTTATGGGTAATCATCCAGACCGCCAGAAAGGAGCCACCGCGACTGACAATATTGGTAGTTCTTCCCTCCCTTTTTATTGATGAAAGTCCTTTTTGTGTTACCCCGGAATGAATGGTCATAAAGTCTACTCCATCGCTTGCCTGTTGCTCAATTGTATCTAAGATTAAGTTCTTATCCATTTTGGTAATGGTGCCATATTTTGAACCAGCCTTGATCGCCGCCTCATAAATGGGAACGGTGCCTACCGGAACCGAAGAGTGGGCAATAATTTCCCTTCTGATTTTTCCAAGATTTCCGCCAGTAGATAAATCCATTACGGTATCGGCTCCGGCCTCCACTGCTACCTTTAATTTCTTCAACTCTTCTTTTAGGTCTTGTCTTTCTAAAGAAGTGCCGATATTGGCATTCACCTTCGTGGAAAGGGATTTCCCAATGCCACAGAATTTCTTGTTTCTTGTTTTTTTATTCTTGGGGATGGCAATCTTACCCGAAGCAAGAAATCCCTTTAACTGAGCAAGGGAAATTCCTTCCTTTTTACTAATTTTCCTTAAAATAGGGACAGCGACCATTTATTTTTGTACTTATGTCATTGCGAGGAGTCCGCCTCAGGTGGACGACGTGGCAATCCCATTTTTTGCCTTTCTTACCAATCTTCTTAATTTCTTTCCTGGCTCCTTGCTTTCCGCTATCGCCGAGATTACCGCTGCATAATCTGCGCCAGCCTTGAAAACTTCTCTTATGTTTTCCTCATTTATCCCGCCAATAGCCACAATCGGTAAATTAAGCTCTTTTCTTGCTTTTTTAATCAACTCCAATCCAACTGGTTTCCTGTCCTTTTTTATTCTTGTTGCGAAAATTGGTCCTATACTAATATAACTCACATTCTCTTTTTTAGCAACTAATATCTCATTTCGATTGTGGCAGGAAATTCCAATTATCCTTCCCGGAAAAATTTTTTTTGCTTCTTTAATTGGTAAATCATCCTGCCCGAGATGAATTCCATCGGCATTCAAAGAAATGGCTAAATCAACTCTATCATTGACAATAAAGGAGGATTTCCCTTTGGTTATTTTTTCAATCTTCTTTCCTAAGGAATAAAAATCCCGATCATTAAGACTTTTTGCCCGTAACTGAATGATTTCGGCTCCTTCCTTTACCAATTCCTTCACAAAGGAAAGAAAATTTTTCTTCCTCTGTTCTGGGTCAACAATGACATAAAGAGGATAATCAGGCAGAGATGGAAGAATCAAGATAGATAATTCCTTTTCTATACTGTATAACTGAAAGCGAAGCGCCTTTATGGCTTGGGAAACATTCCCCCTCTCCTTCCCTTCCTCTCCCTCCAGGGGAGAGGATAAGAGGTGAGGGATGGAGGGGTGGGGGTGCAATTTACTGAATTCCTCGATTACCCGCAAGGCTTCGCTTGCTCTCTGAGCATTTGCCCTGATGATAGAGAGGTGATCCTCTCTTTTGTTCTCTTCTTTTAATGTAAGAGAAGCTCCCACATCCTTCTTTATATTGCGCGCAAAAATATAGGGATAACCTTCCTTCAGAAGAGAATAAAGCTTATGCCGCATCCTCTTTGCTCTTTCCGTCAAATCTCTATTATCAAGCAGGAAACGGGCAATCTCCTCCAATACCCTCAAACCCTCCCTTGCTCTATTAAAATTTGCATCAATGATTCTCTGATAACTCTTCATAGATTTCTATTTTTCTTAAGCATTCTTTCCAACTCATTCCAGATTCTTAAATCTTCTGCTTCGTCAGAAAGTTTCTGCGCCCAATTTTGAAGGTATTTTATATCAAGTTGGTCAAAATTCCGAATCACTATTTTTTCGGCATCAATGATATCCTGGAGTCTTCCCGGAATAATTTTTGATAGTATTAAGTCCTCGACAGATGGGAAAAATGCTTCAATCTTCTGAAAGGTTATTTTTTGCCTTCTTTTAAATGCTTTTTCTTCAAATTTAGTAGAGGCAATAATGAAATCGATATGGAAATCCTCGCACCATATTTTAAAGGTTCCGGTTTCTTCCACCTTTTTGATTACTTCCCGTTGATCAAATTTGAAGCCTTCCTTTTTAGCCTTTTCCAGAAAGTCTTTTATCCCTTTCTTTTTTATAAAGATGCAGAAATCAATATCACCGGTGACTCTGGGTTCCCCCATCACTCCTGCCGCTATGCCACCGATTACTAAATAGTCAAACTTTTTGTTCAGGAAGGCAACCGCTTTCCTATAGACCTCTTCTAACAGCATCTTTGCGTGCTTTAAGTCCGAGTTTTAAGGATAAAGGATTATCCGGCAAGAAATTATCTTTCAGTTCATACACTATTTTTGAGGCAAGCAAGGATTCCATCATCTTTATGCTTTTTTCCAGAGATAGATTTTTAAGGTGCTTTATTTTTTCCTCTTCCATCTTTTCAAACCTTTTCTTATTTAGCAGTCCTTTATTTCCTTTAAACAAGGTAGGTTTCAGTTTAGGAAAAATGACTCTCTTGGTTTTTGAAACATCTATGTAATCGGTAATGTCATGATTAGCCCAAAATTCTCGTTCCTTATTCTCATTTTTGAAATGAGGTATTCTCTTTTTCTCTTTTTTCATAATTCTCAACCTCGAATGCGAATTTGGGTTTCCTCAATAATCCATAAGCGATGTTCTAAAGGTTTTTGGCCTATCAGCGGGATTGTCCGTTGAAACAGGCTGGTAAGAATTTTCCTATTTTGGCGAGGTATCCGAAACACAATGAAGCCAGGAAATTGGGACGGAGGATAAGCCTTAATATCTGCAAAGTCCAAATCTAAAGTGACAAGGATTCCTTCTTCTCTTATGCAAACATCTGAAATAGCATTATCCGACTTTCCTTGTAACTTCTGTCCTATAACGGTTGTAGCCCCGTAGCCGCGTGCAGTGAAGAGGTCTGCAAACTCGATAGGTAAATTCTCATCGATCTTGAACTTCATTAAGATGTTTTACTTACTACCGGTATAATCTCTTCGCGTGCTAATTCCGCCGCATAGGCAATCGCCGCTTGAATATCCTTTAGAGTTAAGGATGGGTAGCTCTCTAAGATTTCCTTCTGACTGACACCTGCCGCCAAATTGTCCAGGATAATGGATACCATAATGCGTGTACCCTTAATACAGACCTGGCCATGACAGATATTAGGGTCAACTGCAATATAGTCTCTCCAATTTTTCATTTTTACCTCACCTAATACTTATTTTACTCCTTTTTCCTAGTAAATGTCAACCTTTTTAATTTGAGTAGATATTTGAGGTCCTTAAACTTACAATTTCCTTTGTCTTTTTAAACATCATCCCAAACCTTTCTCTGGTAGAAAGGGAGGAAAGATATTTCAACTCAAACTCGATTTCCTTTTCTTTATCGTCCTTATCTAACTTTAATATTGGTGTCATGGGTAAATTAGGTTATATCAAGAAAGGATAAATTATACACCAAAAGAAATCTTTGCCAATACAATGAGTGATTTATTTTAGATAACTTTTTATCCCGAGAAGAACCATATTTACTCCAATGCTGGCAATAAACAGACCAGTAATCCTGACCAGTGAGTCCATCAGACTCCAGCGTTTCAGGAAAGAACTTGTCTTTATCGTTGCTATCATAATTAATAAATTTATTGATAAAGCAAGCAAGATAGAAAATGAGATTAAATTGGCTCCAAAAAGAGCCGATTGGGAAATAGCAGCGGTTATGGTGGCCGGCCCTGCAAGCATAGGGGAAGCAAGGGGTGCTACCGCAATATCTGATAGCCTCTTATGAAGATCTATTTCAAAGAACTCCCCCTTCTGCAAGGCTCTTAAACCAATAAGAAAGAGTACTGCTCCGGCAGCAATCTGTAAAGAAAATATCTGAATATGGAAAAGCGCCCTTAAGATAAAAGTCCCAGCATAAGCAAAGAGAACCAATATCCCTAAACCGGTCAGAGTTGATTTCAAGGCCAGTTGCTGTAGTTCCTTTTGCTTCCCTTCTTTACCAAAACTCGAAAGAATTAAAATCTTGCTAATGGGGTTGATGAGCACAATAAAAAGTAACATATTGTCAAAAATAACCTTGGCCATATCAATTCTTTCCTATTTTTTTAATCTTTTCAATTAATTTGGTAGTGGAATAGCCTTTTAAGAAGGGAATGATGATAACCTTCCCTCCTTTTTCTTCTACAAATTTTCTACCCACTACTTCTTTTTTCCTGTAGTCGCCTCCCTTGACCAAAATATCGGGGGAAATTTCTCTAATTGCCCTTTCCGGGGTCTCCTCATGAAAGATGAAGATGTAATCGATAAACTCAAAATTGGAAAGAATTTCGGCTCTTTCTCTCTCAGGGATTAAGGGTCTTCCGCTTCCCTTAAGTTTCCTTACGGAAGAGTCGCTATTTAGTCCTAAAATAAAAATGTCCCCTCTTTTCTTCGCCTCCTTGAGGTAGTAAATATGGCCGGGATGCAAGATGTCAAAACAGCCATTGGTGAAAACAACTTTTTTGCCCTTCTTTTTTAGTTTGTCAACGATTCTTTTTAATTCTAACAAAGATTTAATCTTCATTAGACTTGTCCCTTTGAAAAAAGGGATGCTCATCTATCGGCGATTTCGGCAAGAATATGGCCAATTAAGATGTGGGCTTCTTGGATGCGGGCGGTATCATTGGAAGGGACAATGAATGGGATATCGGAAAGTTCTGAGAGTTTTCCTCCATTTTTTCCGGTAAGTCCTATTGTTTTTATTCCGATTTTCTTTGCTACCTTCACCGCCAAAATAACATTTTCTGCCTTCCCGGAGGTGGATATTCCGATGAGGAGGTCACCCTTTTTCCCAATCGCCTGAACCTGACGGCTAAAAACATTTTTAAAACTATAGTCATTGGAGATAGCGGTTAAGGTAGAGGTATTGGTAGTGAGCGAAATGGCCGGAATTGGCCTTCTTTCTCTCTTAAACCTTCCGACAAATTCAGCCGCTAAATGCTGGGAATCTGCGGCACTTCCCCCATTGCCGCAGAAGAGAATCTTTCCTCCTTTCTTTAGTGTTTTTACCACCTCTCGAGAAATTTTTTCGATTGTCCTTATATTTTTTGGCGAAAGGAGCTCTTCTTTCACCTTGATACTATCCTTGATTAATCTGGCAACTTTTATTTTTTCACTCATAAATTATCGGCTCTTCCTCCTTTGGTTCCTCCTCTCCTATATGTGTGGAGATTCCTGCTACAATTACTTTGATTACTGAGATTCGCTCCACCCCTACAATGTCCTGCAGATATTTCTTAATCAGATCCTGGATCGCCCCGCAAGTATTGGGAATTTCATTATCGGACCAGAGCACCACCCGATTAATCAATTTCAATCCCTTGGCCGTGGCGAAAGCCTTTGTAGTCATTCGCTTTACCGCCTTGATCTGGGCCAATACACGTTTAACAATAAAATCCTCAATTGCCGAGAGGGCAACCTTTACTTCTCCTCCTGGATTGTCAAAAGAGATTGCCCGACTTTTATGAAGGTACTCAACTATAAATAGAAGCCAGAGCAACCCCAGGATAATCAAGGAAGTGCCAATAATACCTACAATGGTAAGATTCCTTTGGATGTACAATTGCTCAAGGGAAAGTCTCCCTGACCATAGGGCAAGACAGAAGAAAGCAACTATCAGAGAAGTAAGAACATATATCCAGGCTACTATCCTACTAAATATTCTCATTTTTTCTCCTTTTTTCGCTTACTAAAATTAGTTATAGTTTACCTCAAAAGAGCCTAAAAAATCAAGGTAACACATAGAACTTACCAGGGAGTTGCTTTACCAACCCTTTTAGTTCTAAGGTCATCAGGAGACCGGCAGCTGTGGATGCAGAAAGCTCACTCCTTTTTATAATTTCGTCAATATGCTGGGGGGAGGTGGTAAGCAAATGATATATTCTTTTCTCCTCCCCTTTCAATCCTTCAGCAGGAGCTGTCTTTTCTTCTTTTTCTTCGGCCTTCTTTGGCAAAAGGTTAATAAGTGTACCTAACTCCTCAATTACATCATCGCTTTCTGTTACCAATTTTGCCCCTTGTTTGATGAGATGCAATGTCCCTGAGCTTGTTGGCTGGTCAACATTACCCGGAATAGCAAAGACCTCTCTTCCCTGCTCAAGAGCAAGATCTGCGGTAATAAGGGCACCACTTCTGTTGGGGGCCTCGATGACAACAACACCCAAGGAGAGCCCACTGATAATACGGTTGCGCTGGGGAAAGTTCTGTCGGTCGGGAGCGGTAAGAAGAGGAAATTCTGAGATGAGGGCTCCAGATTTACCAATTTTGACCGCCAACTCCTTATTCTCTCTGGGATAGATCCTCGCCAGTCCACTTCCCAATACAGCGATGGTTCTGCCGCCTGCCTTCAGTGCTCCTTTATGAGCCGCAGTATCAATTCCTCGAGCCATTCCACTAACAACGGTAAAACCCCGACTCGTAAGTTCATAGCTAAGAGAATCGGCGGTTTTGCGTCCATAGTAGGAGCATCTTCTTGTTCCCACAATGGCAATGGCTAATCGATCCTTTTTCTCTATCCCTCCCTGGACATAGAGAACGGGTGGAGGAGCATAAATCAATTTGAGGTTGGAAGGATAATCCTTATCCTCTGAGGTAATGACGGAAAGCCTCAGTTCTTTTATGAGACTCAGTTCCTTTTCTAAACCCATATCGGAGAAATTCTTGATTCTTTGGGCAATATTTTTGCTGATACCGGGGACCTCAAGCAATTCTGTTTCTGCCGCGCTAAAGACCTCTTTAGGCTCTTTGAATCTTTTTAGGAGATTCCGGATCTTGATAGGTCCCAAGCCATCGATGAGATTAAGTCCGATCCAGCCCTTCTTTCTTTCATCCACAGTTATACCCTTGTATATGGGTCAAACAATTTCTTGTATTCCTCAAGAGCAAAGCGGTCGGTCATCCCGGCAATATAGTCACAGACGAGGCGCTCAATAGCTTCCTTCTTCAGAGACTCCCTGGCTGAAGGTGGTAGTTGCTTTGGCTCCTTTCTATACACCTCAAACAGGGATTCAATAACCCGGTGAGCCTTCTCTGCCATACGAATCACCCGGTAATGACGGTACATCCTCTCCAAAAGAAACAGTTTCAACCCCCTATATCCTTCTTCCAAAGCAGAGCTAAATGAGACGATGCTTTTTCTCTCCCTTACCTCAGCTACCGATTTAATCTGAAAATGTTGCAGCCTCCTTTCCGTCTCAACAATAAGATCATTTACCAAAAGGTTAATTAAGGAGCGGATTGTCTCATACCTTATCTTTTCTTCTTCGGAAACCTTTTTTGCTACCTCATCATAGATGGAGGACCAGAGTTTTATCTCTCTTAGCTCCTTTTCGCCGAGTAAACCCGCTTTAAGACCATCGTCGAGATCATGGCTGGTATAGGCAATCTCATCGGCCAGACTTACCACCTGGCATTCTAAAGCGGGAGATTTATCCGGTTCAAACTCCCGATATTCAGGTAGATCATAAGGGGTATGATGCTTGATAATTCCCTCCCTTACCTCATAGGTAAGATTAAGACCATCAAATTCTCTATATTTTTTCTCCAATTTATCCACGACACGCAGCCCCTGACGATTATGTTCAAAACCACCCGAATCCTTCATCAATTCAGAGAGAGTTTCCTCCCCCGCATGGCCAAAAGGGGTATGTCCCAAATCATGCGCCAGAGCTATTGCTTCGGTAAGGTCTTCATTCAATCCTAATGCTCGGGCAACGGTGCGCGCAACTTGGGCTACCTCAATTGTATGGGTTAATCTGGTCCGATAGTAATCTCCTTCATGATTCACAAAGACCTGGGTCTTATACTCCAACCGGCGGAAGGCCGTAGAATGAATAATTCTATCCCGATCCCTCTGAAAAGAACTGCGGTAAGGATGCTCAGTTTCCTTATACCTTCTTCCTCTGCTTTGGCTACTTTTCATTCCGTAGGATGCTAAGAACCTCTCCTCTTCTGCCTCCAATCTCTCTCGGCTTAACATATTTTTCTATGGGGATAGGTTCTATTTTCTAAAAATAGAACCTATCCCCAGCTTTTAGGGAAGGTAGGTAAGGGGATCTACCGGTTCAGTCCCTCTTCTAATTTCAAAATGGAGAAAGGTCTCTTCCTTATTTTCTATCCTGGCGATGGTTGCTCCTTGAACCACCTTTTCTTCCTTCTCTACCAAAGCTTTTATCTCATGGGCATAGATAGTATAATAACCATCCTGATGGTCAATAATTATTGTCATTCCATAAGCTTTAGTAGAGCCGCAGAAATTTACCTTTCCCTTTTTAGAGGCAATAATTTTGGTTGCCGGAGAAAGAAGGATATCAATGCCATCATTTCCTTCTCCAAACTTCCTGACGATTTTGCCTTTTGCTGGCCAGAGAAAATCACCCTTCTCCGCCTTGATAATTGAGGATTTCTTCTCGACCTTGGCAACCTCAATCTCCTTCTTCTCCTTTGCCCTCTTCACTACAGCTTTTTTTGCACGGGTTTTTTTAGGAATAAATAGCCTCTGGCCAACATAAATCCTATCGCTCCTTAAATGGTTGGCTCTTTTAATTACCTCTACCGAGACTCTATAGCGCCGGGATATCTTACAAAGGGTATCCCCTTTCCTCACTACATAGTATCTTCCCCTTTTAGGGTAGATTTTCACTCGAAAGGGAGCGAGGCGGATTGTGCAACCGGAAAGAAGGAGAAGAAAAACTGTTAAAATCTTTATACCTTTGATTTTCATTATCTAACCTGTAGTTGCCCCTGACAGATTCAATCAGGGGCGAATTTGCTCGATGAATCGAGCAACTACAATAATGTATAATTGAGAGCGGGAAACGGGATTTGAACCCGCGACTTCAACCTTGGGAAGGTTGCACTCTACCACTGAGTTACTCCCGCACTTTGTGCGGATGGGGAGACTTGAACTCCCACCCTCAAAGAGGACTAGATCCTAAATCTAGCGCGTCTGCCATTCCGCCACATCCGCGCAATTATTACTTCATCTTATCGGCAATCTTCTCCACTGCCCGTACAAAGCGAATTGCCAGAGAAATCATATAAACTACAACCCCAAGCCAGACAATTCCGAAAAGCGCCGAAAATACCCCTCCCATTGCACTATGTCCTCCCATATTCTCTTCACCTCCTCAGTACGCCCTGCGGGAATCGAACCTGCAACCTTGACATTAAGAGTGTCCTGCTCTACCGATTGAGCTAAGGGCGCATATTTTAATTACATCCTTACTACACTTACATCTTCTAAGGATTGTTCTTTCTGTAGATTCCCTGAAATATCCTCCAGTGCCAAATTAGTGCCAACTTTATCTCCCAAGATATCGCTAAACTGCTTGCAGAAATAGTCAACCTTCTCTCTCTTATAATCAGGAGATAGATGAGCATATCGGAGGGTCATTTTAAAATCTTTATGACCCAATAATTCCTGAACCGTTTTTAAGTCTATTCCTGTCATAACA
>DAOVGU010000260.1 GCA_030672255.1 bacterium | reverse complement strand
TATTATCATCGGCGGTATAGATACTGCCTGCTCTTTTCAACTGGCGCACAAGCTTATTCATTGCAATCGTTGCTTCCTGACGGAGAAGGGAGGCAGTATCTTCACTTTTCCATCTTTTATTGGTAAGGGTGAAGATGAGATAGGCAGCACCGATAACAAGGGTAGAGACAACAATAACAAGAAGAAGTTCAATTAGGGTTAGACCATTTTTGCTCACAGTAATTGTCTCACTCTCTCACATAGGTTACCAGGCCAGTGGAGGTTGTCTTCCCTTTTTCCTGATAGAAAACGGTAACCTGAATTTTTTTGTAGTCTTCAGTTTCCGATGTCTCCGGGTCATCTATCCACTCTATTTGAGTAATTCTATCCACCCGACGCACGGGAATCATTGCTGAAAGAGATGTAGAAGTAAAAAAATAACTATCTGATTCAGTAAGATAAAGGTTACCATCCAGGTAAGAATCGGTGCTGACACTTTCTAAATCTGGCAAGAAATCATCCCCGGTATTACTTCCTGTTCCTATACTAATTTTGACACCATTTTGCACCAGATTTTTAATCTCTTCCATCCTTTCCTGTGCAAGATTGGTGGCAATGGAGAGATTCTCGGATATTTTTCCTCCTTTAGAGGCAACGGTAAACATCTCCAGCATTCCTACTAAAGCTAGACCAACAATCGCTACGCTAATTAAAACTTCAATTAAGGTAAACCCTTTATGCATAATAAAATAGAATTGCAGGGGACGGACAATGTTTGAACTTTTTATTGGCCGTCCCCGTTAGTATCCCTGTGTAGATTAGTCGAACTTGTGATTGTTGTTGAAGCAATTACTGACCCAGAGATTGTCAGCAGAGAGACCTCCTGCGAGTATAGTCACTGTGCCATTGTCTGTAGCCTTAACATCAACATTGGCCGTCGTCCCGTCAGGACCAACACTGAAGATCACATAATACGTACCAGCAGGGTCATCAGTGTTGAGCATGTAAGTATACTTTCCGGTGCTCTTGTAAGGATCCGCAGGCACTTCATCTATTAACCTAGGCGTAGCTTCAACCAATTTAGCCTCCCAGGTGTTTATCTCGGGGAACTCGCTGTTCTGAATGAAAAATACTTCAACTGCTGCCTTTAGTGACTTAAGGTCTGCGGCAACTGCTTTTTTCTTGGCATCTGAGCCGACATCACTCGCCCTTATGGCAAGTATCCCTACTAAAGCTCCAATGATGGCAACTACCAGAAGTATTTCAATCAGGGTAAACCCTTTTTTGAAATTTCTCATTTCTTCTTCTCACCTCCCTTTCTTTCTTTCGTGTGGGAAAGGTCTCCAGACCTTGATTATTCCTCTGTAGTTGCCGAGATTGCTCGGCTTTGTTCATTATAGGATTGTGGGGGAGGACAGCCGAAGCCGTCCCCCCTTCACTCTTACTTACAATCCGCCGTGATTGTTGGTTTTGCAGTTACTCACCCAGATGTCATCATCTTTATTACCCGTTATTTCATCAGTTCCCAACATCGGAGCGCCTGATGTTGTATTTGGTCCCTTACTGTAAATCAGAAAACGAGCATCTTCTCCTGTCCAATTGGTTTCGTAAACATACGCCTCACCAAACGGGTCATTGGGAACCTCATCCACGATGCGGTTGGTTTCGGCTGTCAGAGCATCATCCCAGTTGCTTGCATAGGGAAATATACTATGCTTCAGATAATAGGTTTCTACCGCTGCCTTCAGTGTTTTTAAATCTGCCATTGATGCCTTCTTCTTTGCCTCAATGCTGATGCCGCTTGCCCTTACCGCCAGGATGCTTACCAGAATTCCAATGATGAGGACTACCAGCAATATCTCAATCAAAGTAAATCCTTTTTTGAAATTTCTCATTTCTTCTTCTCACCTCCTTTCTTTATTTTTGCACCTTTCAAAAAATTAACCTGTAGTGGCAAAGCTTGCTTTGCCTATGTCGAGCAAGCTCGACTACTACAATTTTATTCTCCACTCCAGACCCTCCCGGTAGAAGGATTATAACAATACCTCCTGCCAAAGGGGTCTAAGAGATTTCCTTTTTTCTCTAATTCTAAATACTCCAAATTTACCAGGGAAGAGGGAAATCTGCTGTATTTCACTTGATAGAGGTTGACTGCGGCCTCAATACTGCGCAGTTCTGCCTTCAATAGCACTTCCCTTGCCCTCTTTATCGTTGGTCGATAATAACCAAGAATAAAAAAGACAAGAAGACCGATAATCGCAGTAACTAAAATTATTTCCAGTGCCGTCAGTCCTTTTTTCACTTTATTGATTTCCTGGAAAGCAGATTGCTTCGGCTACGCCTCGCAATGACACTGACGACTATTTTATTACCTTGATCATATCAAAGATGGGTAGAAACAGGGAGAGGGCAATGAAGGCAACAATCGCCGCCATAATGATAATTAAAAATGGCTCCAGGACTGTAGTCAGTCTTTTAATGCTATAATCTACCTCCTGCTCATAACTGTCAGCTATCTCTTTCAGCATCTCCTCCATTGCACCGGTCTCCTCTCCTACTGCAAGCATCTGGGTTACCATCGGAGGAAACTCCTTACTTTCCCGGAGAGAATTTGTCATTCCCTCTCCTCTCTGAACCGCTTGATGTGTCTTCTCAATAACTTTTCTAAATGCACTATTTTTAATTACCGTTTTTGTAATCTCTAAAGAGGCAAGAATCTGTACCCCACTTCTAATGAGAAATTCCAGAGAGCGGGCAAAGCGGGAGACTATCGTTTTACGCAGAAGTTCGCCAAAAAGAGGAAGATTAATTCTTAACCGGTCAAATTTTTCTCTTACTTTTTTGATTTTGGTGGAAAACTTTATTCCCAGAGAAAGAACGAAAATTCCACAGAGGATAAAGACCCAATGAGAACGAAGAACTCCACTGAGGGAGAAGATAATCTGTGTAGGAAGAGGCAAAGGAACTTCTGCTTTGGAGAAAACAGTAATAAACTTAGGAAAAACAAACATTACTAAAAAGAGGATAACGCCGGTGGCAACTGTAATCAGCATTACCGGATAGGTAAGAGCAGTTTTCACCTTATTTTTTAGATCTTCTTCCTTATCAATAAAGGAAGAAATTCTTAACAAAACCTCATCTAAATTTCCGCTTTCCTCACCCACCCGAACCATACCCAGATAGAGAGGGGAGAAAAAATGAGGATATTTGCTCAAGGATTGGAAAAGGGTATCCCCGGACTCAATGCTTTCTCTCACTTCCTTCAAAACTACTCTTAATTTCCTGTTCCTTAACTGGGAAGAAATGGTATTAATGCTGGTGACTAAAGGTAATCCTGCTCTCAGCATCGTGGCTAATTGTCGGCTGAAAAGGCCGATCTCCTTTTTGCTTACCCTTCCTAATAAGGAAATCTCTAAATTCTGAAAAAAATCGGTTCTTTTCCTTTCGGTCAGCCGCAGGATAAAGTAGCCGATATTGCTTAATCTCCCAATAGCCACCCGGGAATCAGCAGCATCCAACCTTCCTTTTATTAACTTTCCCGCTTCTGTCCGAACCTGATATTCAAAAATCGCCATTGTTTTATTATCCTTCAACTAACGACTATCGACTAATTCACTGCATGGAATTTCAAAGTTTTGCTCGAAACATTAGATTCCTGTTTTCACAGGAATGACAGAGTAAGTTGTCATTCCCGCAGTACACACCCATGTCATTCCCGCAGTTAGTTAGCGGGAATCTAATTCACTGTATCTCTTCATCCTGAGTAACGCGCAAGACCTCCGAAATAGTGGTAATACCCTTTCTTACCTTCTCCAGACCCACATCGCGCAAGGTACGCATTCCCGTTTTTAATGCTTTCCCTTTGATGAGATTAACCGGTGATTTGGAAAGGATGAGCTCTTTAATCTCCTCATTGGGAATAAAAAATTGAAAGACGCCTGTCCGACCGTAATATCCGGTTTGATTGCAGTGAGGACAACCCTTGCCCCGGAAAAAGGAGGAGTCTTTTTCAGAAAATTCAATTCTGTTCAGTTCCTCCTTTCTGGGAAGATACCTCTCCTTACAGTGAGGGCAAATCTTTCGCACCAGACGCTGACCGATAGCACAAAGAAGGGAGGCGGAGACCACAAATGGCGCACCTCCCATATCAATCAGCCTGGTGGCGGTTCCGACAGCATCATTGGTATGCAAGCAGGAGAAAATCAGGTGCCCGGTGAGAGCGGACTGGATGGCAATCTGGGCCGTCTCCAAGTCTCTGATTTCTCCCACCATAATCACATCCGGGTCCTGGCGCAGAATGGAACGCAGACCATTGGCAAAGGTTAAACCAGCCTTGGGATTGATTTGCGCCTGATTGACATTTGGTAGTTCATACTCCACCGGGTCCTCAATGGTAATGATATTTTGCTTTAAGGTGTTAATTTTGTTTAAAGAGGCATAAAGGGTTGTTGTTTTGCCACTTCCTGTCGGACCAGTGGTGAGAATAAGACCATGCGGTTGTTCAATAATTTCCGTAAATCGAGTCAAATCCTCCTTCAAAAAACCTAATTCTTCCAGACCCAGGAGCATTCCAAGTTTGTAAAGGATGCGCAGAACAATCTTTTCTCCAAAAATGGTGGGGTAAGTAGCAACGCGGAAGTCAACCTCCTCCATCCCTATTCTCGTTTCTAAATGACCATCCTGAGGAAGATACTTTTTGGCAATATCCATTCCGGAGAGGACCTTTATCCGGGAGACTACTGCGGCCTGAAGATTTTCAGGAATGGCGGAGGTTTCCTGCAGAACCCCATCAATCCGATACCGCACCCGCAAACCTTTTCCATCGGGTTCAAGATGAATATCGCTGGCTCTGTCCCGTACCGCCTGAGTAATAATGAGGTTAACCAATCTCACCACTGAAGCTCCCCCGATTCCAATCTCCAATCCCTCCAGAGAACCTGCCTCTCTCCTTTCTTCGCCCTTTCCTAAATCCTTAACTACCTTTTTAATTGAATCGGTGACGCGATAATAGCGGTCAATAGCGCGTTGAATGTCTGCCTCTGTGGCAACAATCGGGTCAATGAGATAGCCACTTTTTCTCTGGACCTCATCAAGGGCATAGATATCAAGGGGATCGGCGATGGCTACCATCAGAGTATCGTCGAGTTTGAAGAGAGGAATAAGGGAGAAACGTCTGGCTAATTCTTCGGGAACCAATCCCATTGCCTTCGGGTCAATGGCATAATGGTCAAGACTAATGGTGGGAAGTTCCATCTGCTCAGCCAGGGTTTTCATCAGTTGCTTCTCAGAGATGAAATTAAGTTCTCCTAAGATATGACCTAAGGATTCGCCACTCTTTTTCTGCTCCTTGAGGGCAACGGTTAACTCTTCCGGAGTGAGCAATTTCTTCTCAATGAGAATATCTCCAATTCGTTTCCAATCCTTTCTGGGCATTATTTCTCCCCCTCCCTTTTTCCCTCCCCACTTGCGGGGGAGGGTTGGGGTGGGGGTAAAAGTTCCTTAATTTTTCCCATTAAAAAAGTGGGTTCAAAAGGCTTAACAATATAGCTATCAGCCCTCACCTCCTTGGCCAAAGACTTATCCCCCTCTCTCTTTCTGCTGGTGAGGACAATAATGGGGATATCTTTGAACTTCTCATCAAATTTTAAGAGCCTACAGATTTTAAACCCATCCATCTTTGGCAACATCAAATCGAGACCAATTAAGTCCGGAGAGGTCTCCCGGGCTAAATTGAGAGCCTCCAAACCCCGCGAACTACTGATTACCCCAAATCCCTCCTGCTCCAACCGATACTTAATGGGTTCAACCACCATTGGTTCATCATCAACCAATAAAATTTTCTTCTTCATTTTCTTGAAAGAGGAAGATTGAGGATAAGTTTATCTTTCTCCTCCTCAAAACTGCCCTGATGTTGAATAATAATTTCCTTAGCCACCGCCAGGCCTACCAAGGGAAATCCTTTCCCGGAACAACCAATGCCCACAAACTTCACCTCTACCTCTTCTCCTTTAAGAAAAGTGCTAATCGTTAATTCGCCTCCATCCCCTGTCGATTCCTGAAGAGAGAGGATAAGGTTGATGAAGACCTGCTGAAGTTCCCTCTCATTGCCAATTACGGGAAGAAATTCGGGGCTTAATTCTTTCTTAATCCTGATTTCATTCTCTTCCAAATCATTTCTTAAAAACCGGAGGCTATTTTCGATGGTCTGGTTGAGGTCAGGAATCAACCTAAAACCAAATTTAGCATAATGGTTTAACTTCAGTAAGTTAGAATTATGCAGCTTTATCCGCCTAACCTCTCTCTGGATAATCTGAAGGGAATCGGTTAGCAGGTCTAAGGGAGCTTTTCCTTTTTG
>DAOVGU010000152.1 GCA_030672255.1 bacterium | reverse complement strand
AAACATATCTTTGATAAATCCTGTAAAAAGGGCAAGATTTCCTGCTATCAGATGCTTAATAAAGAACGATTAATAGCTTCTCTTGACTTTAACTGCTGTTTCTCTAACTTAACTGTGGAGAGAAAGGATGAAACTACCTGTATCCTTTTTTGCCTAGCTCCCTTCAGACCCACAGGAGAAGAATGCGGTTACTTAAGACTCCAGATAAATCGTGATTCCCTATTGGAGATTTTCTCTCATGGAGAATTATCTCTTACTTTCTCAGGAAGCTTCTTACCTGACTATAGTGCAGAGAAGAATGGTAATATCTTATTGATTGATGAGATAGGAGGAATAGGACTTTACCCATACAAGGGCTTAAGAAATATAGAATCTACCGATTTCACCTCTAAAGAATGGAAGATTGACTATACCCTAGATAGAGACTTTCGCTTCTTAGTCTCTATCTTTCCTCCAAGAAAGTTTAACTATACCCAGTCCTTTGAAGATAGAATCTCCCATCATGGCTCATTAGGGAATTGGGACCCACCACCTTATTCATACCCTTCAAATGAGCAGATAGAGGAATTAGCAAGATATACCAATATCTTAGTCTTACATGAAATGATCTGGCAGGGAAAACTCACCAGAGAAGGTATACCGGTTAAAACAATAGCCGACCTCTATACAGACGCCTCCTTTTGCTGCTGTGAATATATACCCGTAGATGAAAAGGAACTGAGAAGGGTTATTAAAAAAGCACACTCTTTAGGAATGAAGGTTATCCCCTATATGAGTCCATTCTATTCTACCGCCAAAGGGAAGGATTTCCTGGATAAGGTAGAAGAAAAATTAGAGCAATATGATTTTGATGGTGTCTATTTTGATGATATCTCTCTTGATGATATTCTCTATTCCTATTCAATAATCCGGGAGACAAGGAGATTACTAAAAGATAAGATTCTCTATTACCACTGCACCCTGGGCCCTCTAAAAAGTAGAAACATTTATTGTCCCTTCATTGATACTTATGCTGACTATATCCTGCGGGCAGAAAGTGGTGCTGGCTTTAATGATAAGTATCTGCGCTATATCATCTCCGGTTATAACATCAGCAACAGCATCGGTTATGTCTGCCATCACAGCTATCCCTTAGAGTTTGTTAAAAAAATCATTGATAAAGTCTTACCAGCCAATGCCCGGATGTACCTTGGCTCAGGCTCTCCAGAGATAGAGGCCGAAGAGCTCATAAAGAGAGAATATTTTCCTAAATTGGAAAAGGAGGAAAAAGTAAGATGATTATTTTGGTAATCGGAGCCCATAGGGATGATTGTGAAATTGGGGCTGGCGGTTTAATCGCTAAAGCAGTAAGAAAAGAGCATCAAGTGATCTTGGTCACTGTATGCGCTGGCGGTATAGACGATTGGTGTGTGAGTAAAGGTAGGGAGAAGGAATACAGAGAGTGGACAATCCGAAAGGCTAAGGAGATGATGAGTGTAGAAAAAATACTTCTTCCCTATGGCGACAAAAATGTTATTACTGATATGGAGACACGAAAAGAAGTATATAAAAAACTATCTGAGATTATCTTAGAAATTAGACCAGACATTACTTTATTCCACAATCGTTTTGAAACCATGCCTGCTGACCATGGTATAGTGGGCGAACTTGCTGAATATGCAGTGGTATTTGGAGGATACTACGAAAGTGAGATAAATTAATAAAAAAAATCTAAAATTGCAAATGGAAAATACACAATGACTCCACGAGAACGTTGGCTTGCGACGCTGAACCATGAAAGGGCAGACCGTATCCCGATGGATTATCGGGCTACGGCGGAGACAACTAAGAAACTTCTCAGGTATATTGGACTTAACAATCTGTCCGAGATGTTTGAAAAGTTGCACATTGATGAGGTGGTAACTGTGAGCCCCAGGTATATCGGGCCGCCGATTCCACCGGATCAAGATGTTTTTGGCATCGGGTATAAAAACACAGACTACGGCACAGGATACTATCGAAATGCCGCGCGACATCCTCTTGTAAGGTGCAATAGCATTGAGGAAATTGAAGCGAACTATCAATGGCCAAGCCCGGACTGGTATGACTATTCTGTCATTCCCGAGCAAATTAAAGGTAAGGAGGAGTGTATCATCCGGGGTGGCCAATCAGAACCCTTCGCCGCCTATAAACATCTGCGCGGCACACAGCAGGGTTATATTGACTTGATTGAAAACCCTGAGATGGTTCACTACTGCCTTGATAAGCTGTATGACCTGTGTTACGAAAATGCGCGTCGTATCTACGAGACAATCCCGGGAAAGGTTCTCTGGACATGGGTGGCCGAGGATGTGGGTTCGCAAGAAGGGTTGCTCATTTCGCTGACGCACATCGAAGAGTTTTTTCTTCCACATATGAAGAGAATGATTGACCTTGTACATGGGGCTGGAGCATATGTTTTTCACCATAGCGATGGCGCAGTGCGCGAGAACATTTCAAATATGATAGAAATAGGTATTGATGTACTTGACCCTGTGCAGTGGCGATGCAAGGGAATGGAGCGTGAAGGGTTGGCACGGGACTTCGGCGACAAACTCGTTTTCCACGGCGCAATGGATAATCAATTCACCCTCGTCACCGGATCAGTGGAGGATGTTCGCAAGGAGGTCAAAGAAAATATTCGCATATTAGGAGACGGAGGCGGGTATATCCTTGGGCCGTGTCACAACTTTCAGGTCATCAGTCCACCGGAGAACATTGTGGCTGTGTACGAGGCGGGATATGAATATGGGAGACGATAGTTATGGACTATAACATTTTTTGGGGTGATATGCACACCCAGTTTCATTCACAAAAACATTTACAGTTTAAAAATGGGTTTCCTTTTGGAAAAAGCTGGCAGGAATTTATAGAAATCTCAATAAAGGAGGCAACTCGTTATCTTGATTTCTATCCAGTTATTTATTATCCCGCATACCCCTATACTCTACCGCAGGGTTTGACGATAGAAAGCGTGGGAATGAAAGACGGATTTCAGAAAGAATGGGAAACCATAAATAATCTTGTAAGAAAATACCATTCTCCCGGTGAATTTATAACTTTTCCCGGTTATGAATGGACAGGGGATAGAGCGCGGTGGGGAGACCATAATGTAGTTTATTTTAACGAGAACTGTCCTCTGGACTTGTCCATGCATATTAACACTCTTTATAATAATCTGGGAAAATATAAGGCTATTGCAATCCCTCATCATACTGGATATATGGTTGGAAACAGGGGCAAGGATTGGAATCATCATAATGAAGAGATTTCACCTTTTGCGGAAATATTCTCCTGTCATGGTTCTTCAGAAGGATGCAATACCCCTCATCCTATGCATATTAATAAGTCAATGTCGCCGAGAGTCTCCGGTGGAACTTTGCAGGACGGTTTAAATAGAGGTCATAGGATTGGCATTATTGCTTCAGGAGATAATACAAGGGGTTTTGCCGGCAAGTGGGGAACAGGTCTTTTTGCGGTTTGTGCCAGGGAATTAACCAGAGAAAGCATCTGGGAAGCCTTCCAGAAAAGAAGAGTTTATGGAGTTAGCGGAGACAGAATAAGAATAGATTTTAGATGTAATAACCATTTCATGGGAGATGTTCTCGATTTTGATGATGAAGCGAATTTTGAAGCGCATATAACCGCCAGCCATGCTGTTGACCGAGTAGAGCTAATCAAAAATGGAAGAGTAGTGGAGACAAAATGCTACAATGGAACTTGGGATATACCGGATACCAGAAAAAAGATAAGAATTAAATTCCGAGTTGAATTTGGTTGGGGACCGACAAAAAGCATGGGGTTTTCTCCTGCACAAATGATTAAGAAATGGATAGGAAACGTAAGAATAAGAGAGGGGAAAATTCTATCTGTGGAAAAATGCTTTACGAGAATTGGTCAAAGAATAAAAGAGATTGAAAATGGCTATAAATGGGAGCTCATTATTTATCCACACGAAGAAGGCGAGCTTTTTGCCGGGAACAGACAGGCTCTAATCTTTGAAGTGGAGGGGTATTTAAATTCATTAGTCTATCTTGAAAGTGGGGAGATTCAGGAAAGTTTTACAATAAAGGATATTCTTTACAATTCAAAACTTTTTGTTAATTTAAAAGAAATCAGGAAATTAATTAAAAATAAATTTGGCTTGGAAGATAAGGATTATGAAAACTCAAGATATACTTCTTGGGCGCATGCCTGGAAAATCAAAGTTCACAAAGCAATACCAGAAGATGGATATAGAGTGAAATTTGATTTTAAGGATAAAGATTTAAAGAATGACAATAATTATTATTACCTCAGGGTCAGCCAGTTGAATGGACAGTTAGCCTGGAGTAGTCCAATATGGGTAAGAAATAGGTGATATATAAGAGAAGAGTAAAACAAGATGATTATTGATGTTCATTCCCATCTCGTAAAAAAACCCGATTATAAGTCAATAGAAAGAGTCATTAATTCAAAGGTAGTTGATCAAGTATGGATAATGGGAGAGGAATATGTTTCGGATCTCAGAGGTTTTGCAACTACCAAATGAAATAAAAAGACTAAAGGATATAGGATTTGATGGACTTAAATCCATCGTAAATACTCAGTGAACGCCCTTCCAATACGTCATTCTGAGGAGCAAAGTGACGAAGAATCTACATAGATTCTTCACTCCGTTCAGAATGACACGGCTTTTACTGAATATTTATGAAAAGAATTACTCCCTCCAGAGCCGTCCAAACTCCTCCTGATAAAGTTGACAAATTTCAGGGCTTTCCAAAATTAAGATGTTCTCCTCATTTTTCTCTTCTGCTCCCCGGGTAGGATTGTAGGAGCCGGTAATTAAAACTTTGCTATCAATAATAAAAAATTTATGGTGCAAAAGATAAAAATTATTATCCCATTTTACATCTGCATTAATATCCTTAAATAACCAATATCGGCAATAAGGACTGGCTCCTTCCCTCTCCATAATCCCCTTCACCTTTATTCCTTCGTTGAACTTTTTAACTATTGCATTGGCAATCCTTCTATTGGTGAAAGCATAGGTAGCAAAGCAGATACTTTTCTTTGCCTGATTCACTCTCTCAATAATTGCCTCCTCACAGCCGCCATTCGGTGAGAAGTAAGTCTCAATCTTTGTACCATCGATCCGAATAGAAGGGTAGGGTGGTTTTAACGGAGAAAAGTAATCTCTCTTCCACATCCTTCTAAACTTTGTTTCAAAATTCTCTGCTAACTGAGAAGATTTAATGATGATGACATTATTATCGTCCTCATAAGCGGCTCCGGCGGTAATATTAAAAGAGCCTGTCCAGACTATTTGTCGATCAATAATAATAAATTTATGGTGCATCAGTGCGCTTTTATCCTTATCGGATCTTATAATCTTTTTTATCTTTAGAAGCCTCAGGAGATTTTTAGTTTGAAGTATTAAAAAAAAAAAACTACGGATGCTTCTAAAGTTAAAAAAGATTTTAAAATACGATAAGGGTAAAAGCGCACAGATGATCCATAAATTTATTATTATTTATCGTCAAAAAGTATG
>DAOVGU010000149.1 GCA_030672255.1 bacterium | reverse complement strand
TTACCTTAGGTTCTTTTATTGAAGTTTTAGAAATAGCAAAAAAGAAAGGAATAAAATTAACTTATTTAGGTGTTGGAACTTCTAGTGTTTGTATGACTTCTTGTAGATTCCAACAATATTTTGAGATACAAAAAAAGATATGTGAGGATTTAGGATATGATTTTGATACGATCTTCATCGAGAAAAAGGGAAGTATTCTCTTTGGTGTTCTCGCAGCTTTTAAAAAGGTAAATCCCAAAAATTCATATCCAAAAGTTATTAAAGAACTTATAAAAGCTGCTAAGCTAATGCATAAAGAAGAAAAAAGACACGAACATTTTGATTGGGATGATAAAGAAAAAATAAAAATAGGAATTGTAGGAGAATTCTATACTGTCGTTGAAAGCAGTATCAATTACGACGTTTTTAATAAATTAAGAAATAGGGGAGTTAATGTCCATACATTTGTTAAATATAGCAATGAATTGAAAAGGGGATATAAAGGGGAAGTGCCGATGAGGTTTGTAAAAGAAGCAAAAAAATATTACAAGGGGATGTTTAGGGCTCACGGAGATTCCTCTTATTATGCTTTATATTTTTATAAACACCATAATTTTGATGGCGTTATTCATTTAATGCCTTTAAGTTGTATGCCTGAAGTGACTTCGGAAATGATTATGGATTTGACTGCTAAAAGGTTAGATTTACCGTTATATAGGTTTGAAATTGATGAGACAAATTCTGAAGCCAATGTTAATACAAGACTTGAAGCGTCTGTTGAATTGTTACAAAGAAAGAAGGGGATGAAATGAACAGCTATCTGGGTTGTGACGTAGGAAGCGTAAGTGCAAAGATGGTAGTTATCGATGATGATACAAATATCTTAGCTAGAGCTTATTTCCAAAATAAAGGTTTGATTGAAACAGTAAAAAAATGTTTGGCAGAAATAGAAAACCAATTAAACAACACAGAAATAAGAGCGGTTGGTTGTGCGGGGAGTGGAAGAGAATTTACAAAAATTTCGTTGGGCGGGGATATAACAAGAACAGAAATTTTAGCTCATACAATTGGAACGATGCATTACTATCCAGATGTAAATACTATCTTTGACATCGGGGGAGAAGACTGTAAAATTATAACCTTAGAGAATGGGATTTGGAGAAATTATATAATGAATAATATTTGTGGAGCAGGAACAGGGGCGATGATTGAATCCATCGCAAGAACCTTAAACATCAATATAGAAGATGTCGGAGATTTGGCTCTAAGAAGTAGAATAAACCTGAGTTTTCCCGGAAAATGCGGAGTTTTATGCCAATCAGCAGTTGTTTCAAGAAAAAATAAAGGTGCAAATAATGAAGATATTTTAATGGGCGTTTGCCGAGCCTTAATTAACAATTATCTTACTTTAGCAAAATCATTTGAACTTAAACCACCGTATGTTTTTCAAGGAGCTACCGCAAACAATAAAGCTTTAATAAGAGCTTTAGAAGAACAACTTAATCATAAAGTAATAGTGCCTGAATATTGCGAGTCAATGGGAGCGATAGGCATGGCTATTTTAGCAAAGGAAAACAAACCGGAAAAGACCAATTTTAGAGGTTTTGCAATAAGGGATTTAGATGTAAAATCAGAAACCTTTATTTGTGGGGATTGCCCTAATAATTGTGAAGTAACTAAAATATTAATTGAAGATGAACCAATTGCATATTTAGGTAGCAGGTGTGGGAAATATAAATGAAGCCCTCCATTATTATCAATCGGGTAAGAACTCTAAAAGGAATTATTAAGGTTCCCGGTGATAAATCAATTAGCCATCGCGCCCTTATCTTTGCCTCGCTTAGCAAAGGAAAATCTATCATTAGAGGAATCTCTAAATGTGAAGATTGCTTTTCTACCTTGAACTGCCTGAAAGATTTAGGTGTCAGGGTAAAAGAAAGAGGAGAAGATTTACTAATTTATGGAGAGGGATTATTTGCTTTTAAAGAGCCCAAAAAAAGTCTTGACTGTGGAAATTCGGGAACAACGATGCGGCTCTTAGCCGGTCTCCTTGCCGCTCAGAATTTCTCCAGCGTTCTTAGCGGAGATAAATACTTGAGAAAACGGCCGATGAAAAGAATTGTGGAGCCATTACGTAAATTGGGAGCAGAAATTAGCGCTGATAAAGGTAATTATCCTCCCTTAAGAATTAAGGGAAAGAAATTGCAAGGAGTCCGCTATAGTTCGCCAATAGCCTCGGCTCAGGTAAAGAGTTGTCTTCTTTTAGCCGGGCTGTGTGCAGAAGGGAGAACAACAATTACCGAACCTTCCCGCTCCCGGGATCATAGTGAACGGATGTTAAAATATCTGGGGGTTCCCTTAAAGATTCAAGGACGATCGGTAAGTATTAAAAAACAACCATTTGAAGGAAAAGAATTTTTCATTCCCGGCGACATCTCCTCCGCTGCCTTTTTTATTGCTGCCGCATCAATTTTAAATGGTTCAAAGATTAAGATCTGTAGCGTAGGGATAAACCCCACTCGAACGGGATTTCTTGACATTTTAGAAAAGATGGGGGCAGATGTAAGAATTAAAAATAGAAGAGAAATCTGTGGAGAACCTATTGCTGATTTGATAATTGTGGGAAGCAATGAATTGAAAGGAACGAAGATAGAGGGAAAGGTTATTCCACGCATCATTGATGAAATTCCTATTTTAGCCGTGGTTGGTTGTTTTGCTCGAGGAAAAACCATAATCAAGGATGCGGGGGAACTTCGGGTTAAGGAGACGGATCGAATTCATGCCATTGTGAGCCAGTTGAAAAAATTGGGTGCGGCGATAAAAGAGAGAAAAGATGGAATGGAGATTTCCGGCGGGAAGAAATTGAAGGGAGCATGTGTGATGAGTTTTGGCGACCACCGCACCACAATGGCTCTTACGATTGCCGGATTGGGTGCAAAAGGTGTGACAAAGGTTAATGATACCGATTGCATTAATACTTCCTTTCCGGGGTTTGAAGATTTACTGAAAAAACTAAGAAAAACGCAAAGTAAATAGGCTGTCATTCCCGTGAAAACGGGAATCTAATAGGTGTGGATTCCTGCTTCTGCAGGAATGACACTTTGTGTCATCTGTGGTTAAAATAAAATGGATTATTTCTTTAATCTTCCTACCAAAATATACTTCGGAGAGGGAAGTTTAAAGGAGTTAAAGGAGGCAAAGAATTTAGGCAAGAGCGCTCTTTTAGTCACCGGCAAACATTTTGCTATAAGGAGCGGACTTTTAAAAAGGGTTGAATCTATCCTCTTGAATAATGGTATCAGATCTATAGAATTCTGTGATGTAGAGGAGAACCCCTCCGTAGAAACTGTAGAGAAGGGAGGGGAATTGGCCAGAGAGAAAAAATGTGATTTCGTCATCGGTCTGGGAGGGGGTAGTAGCATAGACACGGCTAAAGGAATTGCAGTTTTGGCAACAAATCCCGGTGGCTTGCGAGAATATTTTGGCAATGAAAAACTCAAAAATCCCCTTTTACCGGTTTTAGCCATTCCAACCACCTCGGGCACGGGAAGCGAAGTAACAAGGTATGCGGTAATCAATGACTGGCAAGCACAAACAAAAAAAGTTGTCAGTTCCTTTTCCATTTTGCCAAAAATTGCCATAATTGACCCTTCCCTTACCTTAACCCTGCCCAAAAATCTCACCGCTTCTACGGGAATGGATGCATTCTCTCATGCGATAGAAGGTTATCTTTCAACAGATGCAAATTCCCTTACAGAGATTTTCTCGCGAGAAGCAATAAACCTGATTAAAAGATATTTACCCCCTCTGATGAAGGAAAATAATCCTTCCTTGAGGGAAAAATTATCTTTAGCCGCTTTCTATGCTGGAATAGTTATCAATCGTACGGGAACAATCATTGTTCATGGAATGGGCTACAGCCTTACCCTTGATTACGGGCTTCAGCATGGAGCGGCAAATGCTCTCCTTCTCCCTTATGTGATGGGCTATCTTGGGAAGAAAAAAGTTTATCAAGAAAAATTGAAGGAAATTCTTAGAACTACTAAAGTGAAAGAATCTCTTTTAAAGCTAAACCGACGTTTAAACTTACCCCTTACCTTAAAAGAGGTAGGAGTGAAAAAGGAGGACTTAAAAACCTTAGCTCGGAGAGCAATGAAGGATTGTGAAAGAGCATTATTGCGAATGTCCATTCCCTTGAAAGAAAAAGATTTCCTCCTTATCTACAAAAATGCTTTTAAGTAAAGAAGGAAACGATTATCTTTATCTATCTTATTTCCCCTCCCTTGATGGGAGGGGATGTAGGGGAGGGTGAAACTTTTTTATATAGAGAAAAAAAGTTGTAACAAAAATTTACAATATCTTTAAAGGAAATTATGGAAAAAAGAATTTTGATTGATGGAGTGAAATATTTTTATTATTCACCAAAATCCGAAGATGAACTAGAAAAAATATTAAAAGAGCATGTAGAAAAAGTATTCGGAGAAAGTTCGGTCTTTTTTTCTAAAAAGAAACTAATTTCTTCAAGTAATATAAATTCCATTCCTGATGGGTTTGTAATTAATTTTCGGCAAAAGAAATTTTACATCGTGGAAGTAGAGAGAGCAGAACATACCTATGATCATTTTATTCATCAATTCTCCAAATTTCGCGTTGGGTTTGAGAATACCAGAAACAAAATAGTAAGAGGTATGCGCAAACAAATTAACGAGTCTCCTTTAATTAAACTAAAAGTGAAGAATGCAATAGGTAAAGATGAAGAAATATCAGCTTTTATAGATGAAGTTACTCCATTTACTAATCCTCAAATAATCATAGTAATTGAAGAAAAAACTTCTGATTTGAAAGCAGCTTGTGAAAACCAAAATATTCCTCCTTCCCAAATTTTAGAACTAAAAACTTTTATAAGGGAAGGAATAGGGAATTTGAAGGTTCACGCCCATTATTTTGATTCTTTATCTTTTGTAGAAACTACCCAAGAAGTGCTAATCGAAACTAGAAAAAATATGGTTAGAGGAGGGCGACGATTAAAGAAAGGACTAAAAACACCAAGGGATAAATATTGTTTACCTATTTTGAAAATTTTAATAGATTTAGGTGGAGAAAGTAGAACAGAAGAAGTTTTAAAGAGAGTAAAAAAAGAAATGACATTGAAAGACATTGATTTTGAGATGCTCCCTTCTGGTCAAAGTGCCAGATGGGAGAATACTGCTCGATGGGCGAAATTTGGTTTGAGAAAGAAAGGATATTTAGATAAAAGTTCTCCTCGGGGAATATGGAGAATTACCGAAAAAGGTCGTGAATATCACCAAAAGAATAAGTAAATGAATAGGAGGAAAGGATGGCTATATTTGATATAGTAGGTTTTTCAACATGTGAAATGTGTGGAAAGAGGGAACTTGATGTGGTAGATAGTGAGGGAAATGGGATGCCGCTTACCCCAAAAGATCTGACCAAAGAATTCGATATTGTATGTCCTGAATGTTGCGAAAGTATTAATACAACAATTATTATATTACCACCTGACCTACCAAAAAAATATCTTACACGTATTCAAGTAGAGTATGATGAGACCCAAGAAACACCTTTAAGTTTTTCCTCAGAAGAAATGAATACAAAAAAGAAAGTTGAAATACTCAGAACAAAAATTTTTGTGAGGTTACCCAACCGCCATGTTCCTGAAAATGTTACATTTTCTACAAAGCCATTCGGTATATATATCGTTGAAATTCAAGATGGCGATTGCATGATTGAAGCACAACCACATATAGAAGCCGATGGAACTGAAAACTGGAATACTCCCGAGTGGTATTTAATGGATGCTAATCTTCCTAGCATAAAAATGGGAAAAGTAGAGACTAACAAAAAAAGCATTCTTGATTTTTCTCAGCCGACAAATTATAACTTCAAGGCATACCGTCTTTTGAATAGGCTTGAGCCTGAGTTGAGAGAATTTATATTCTTTGTTTTTAATAGTAAATATCAAACAATTCATGGTAAAAAATGGTGGAAAGCAGTTATCCCAAAAGATGTTATAGAGCAAATAGAGAAAGCAATGCAAACTGACAAACAAAATCCATTATTTACTGAATCTGAAGAACTTCATCCAATTTGCTACACTACTTTTGCTCATTTCAGTCGAATTATAGATTACAAATGGGAAGATTTTAAAGATATCTTATACAACAAAAAGATGGTCCTGGGAGATTTGAAAGGATTAGAATTTCTGAGAAATATGGTTGCCCATAACAGGTCGATGCAAGAAAAGCATTACCGTCTAATGGAGGAGGTTGCGTCTAGATTTTATAAAGCATTAAGGAAATATAAAAAGCAGGAAAAGGGGGAATGAACATGGAAGTAGTCAGTTTAGATAAGGTTAAAGGAGTTGAAAATCTTATTCTCGCCATTGGCTCTTTTGATGGACTTCATCTCGGACACCAAAAGATCATTCGCACCGTTATTTTGCAGGCAAAGAGATATAGAGGAATAAGTGCGGTTCTTACCTTCAATCGCCATCCTCGTTCCGTTATTGAGAAAATTGAGGTTCCCTTCTTAATCTCTCCGGAAGAGAAGTTTAAATTGCTTGATAAATGGGGTATTGGTCTCTGTATCCTTGTAGATTTTAATCAAAAATTTGCTCAGCTTCCTCCCGCAAGATTCTGCGAAGAGGTCCTGAAAAAAAAGTTAGCGATAAAGGAAATCGTTGTTTCCTCTGATTTCAGATTCGGAAAAGATAGAGATGGCGATGTTCAACTGCTGAAAAATATGGCAAAAAAATGTGATTTTTCTGTAAAGACAATCAGACCCTTGAAGATAAAAAATAGAATTGTAAGCAGCAGCCTCATCCGCAATCTTATTAAAGAGGCAAAATTGAAACAGGCAGCAACCTATCTTGGTCGCAATTTTTCTCTCGACGGCGTGGTTATTCCGGGAGAAAGACGGGGGAGAATCCTGGGATACCCGACGGCAAACCTTAAGGTTAATTATCCCTTGAACCTTCCCTGCGGCGTCTATGCGATAAAAGCAAAGGCAAATGAGAGAGAATATAATGGTTTGAGCAATATTGGTCTTCGCCCCACATTTAATACTGGTAGCAAATTTCCCACGATAGAAGTGCATCTTTTTGATTTTGAGGGAGACCTTTACGATAAAAGGGTACAGGTGAGTTTTAAACAAAAAATTCGCAATGAGATTGATTTCTCGAAAAATGAATTACTATTACTGAAACAGATAAAGAAAGATGAGGAAAAAGCTAGAAAAATTCTTGGAACCGCAGATACACGCAGATGACACAAAGTGTCATTCCTGTGGAAACAGGAATCCAAAGATAGATTCCCGCTTACTGATTGCGGGAATGACAGTAATGGGTTAATCTGTAGTTTAAGAAAGGAGTGAAAATGGCGAAGTATATCTATTTTTTTGGCGAAGGAAAGGCAGAAGGCAATGGAAAAATGAAGGAGCTTTTAGGTGGAAAGGGTGCGGGTCTTGCGGAGATGACCAACGTTGGAGCGCCGGTTCCTCCAGGATTTACGATTACAACCGATGTCTGCAATTACTTCTATAAAAATAACGGAAAGTTCCCTTCAGGACTGGAAGAGGAGATAAAGGATAATATTCAAAGATTGGAGAGAGCAATGGGAAAAAGATTTGGCGATTCAGAAAATCCCCTCTTGGTTTCCGTCCGCTCGGGAGCAAAGTTCTCTATGCCCGGAATGATGGACACCGTCTTAAATTTAGGCCTTAATGAAAAGACAATCAAAGGCTTGATTGGAAAAACCAATGATGAGAGATCTGCCTGGGATGCCTACCGGAGACTGATTCAAATGTTTGGTAATGTTGTGATGGGTATCGAGAAGAGTAAATTTGAAAAGTTACTGGACGGAAAAAAGAGGAAAAAAGGAATTAAATTTGATCACCAGCTATCAGTAGATGACCTGAAAGATCTGGTTGTCCGATTTAAAGAGGTTTATCAGAAAGAAACGGGGAAAAATTTTCCTTCCGATTCCTTGAGGCAACTGAAGATGGCGATAGATAGTGTTTTCAAATCCTGGAATAATCCGAGAGCGGTTACCTATAGAAGATTAAATAAAATCCCTGAGGATCTGGGAACAGCGGTCAATGCTCAAGCAATGGTCTTCGGCAATATGGGAAATGACTCTGGAACCGGGGTTGGTTTTACCCGAAATCCATCTACGGGAGAAAAGAAATTTTATGGGGAATATTTGCTTAATGCCCAGGGGGAGGATGTTGTTGCCGGGGTGCGTACGCCAGAACGAATAGAAAATTTAAAAAAGGAAATGCCCAAGATTTATCAACAATTAAAAGAAATTACCACAAACCTGGAAACCCATTACCGGGATACCCAGGACTTTGAATTTACGATCGAGAATGGAAAGCTGTTTATGCTTCAGACCAGAACCGGTAAACGTACCGCTTTTGCCGCGGTGAAGATTGCGGTAGATATGGCGAAGGAAGGTCTTATTAGCAAAGAAGAGGCTTTAATGAGGATGGCTCCGGAGCAGATTGATCAACTTTTGCATCCTATTCTTGATCCCCAGGCTAAGATAGAGGTAATTGCTAAGGGTTTGCCTGCCTCCCCCGGGGCAGCCAGTGGTGCAGTTACCTTTACTGCGGAAGAAGCGGTAGAAAAGAGTAAAAGAGAACCGGTAGTTTTGGTCCGTTCAGAGACCTGTCCGGATGATATCCATGGGATGGATGCCGCCAAAGGAATTCTCACCGCCAGAGGGGGGATGACTTCTCATGCGGCAGTGGTAGCAAGGGGAATGGGAAAACCTTGCGTTGCTGGTTGTGAAGCGATACAGATTTTTGAAGAGGACAAAAAGATTGTTGTCAATGGAAAATCAATCAAGGAAGGTGATTGGTTAACCATCGATGGGGGGACAGGAAGGGTTATCTCAGGTAAAGTGCCTACGGTGAAGCCCTCTCTCAGTGGTGATTTTGATACCTTTATGAAGTGGGCCGACAAAACCAGAAAATTGGGTGTTAGAGCCAATGCGGACATCCCTCGGGATGCTAAAATGGCGATAAATTTTGGTGCAGAGGGAATAGGTCTTTGCCGGACTGAGCATATGTTTTTTGCTCCAGACCGCTTGCCAATAGTGCAGAAAATGATTCTTGCCGATACTGAAAAAGAGCGACGAAAAGCCCTGGATAAACTATTGCCGCTGCAAAGAGAGGATTTCCTGGGACTGTTCCGGGAGATGAAGGGCTACCCGGTAATTATCCGCACAATCGATCCCCCCTTACATGAGTTTTTACCCAGGCGGGAAGAGTTAATGGTGGAGATTGCCTTGATGAAGGAAAGGGGAAAACCAAAAGCAAAAATTAAGAAGAAAGAGACTTTATTGGCGAGGGTGGAGCAGTTGCATGAGATGAACCCAATGCTCGGACATCGGGGTTGTAGATTAGGAATTACCTACCCGGAGATCACTGAGATGCAGGTCAGGGCGATTATGGAGGCGGCCTGTACGTTGGCAAAGGAAGGTAAGACCGTCCTGCCGGAAATTATGATTCCCCTTGTTGGTCATATCAATGAATTCAAAAACCAAAAAGCAATTGCGGTTAAAGTTGCTGAAAGTGTAATGAAGAATTATGGGGTAAAGATTAAATATTTAGTAGGGACGATGATTGAGATTCCCCGAGGGGCAATTACCGCTGATGAGATTGCTACCGAGGCAGAATTTTTCTCCTTTGGCACCAATGACCTTACACAGATGGGATTTGGCTTTTCCCGGGATGATGCGGGAAGATTCATCACGGATTATCTTTCCAAGGGAATTCTAAAGTCTGACCCTTTCCAGACGATTGACCAGGATGGAATAGGAAAATTAATAGAGATGGGGATTAAGCAGGGAAGAAAAACAAGAAAAGATTTAGAGATTGGTATCTGTGGTGAGCATGGAGGAGACCCGGAATCGGTGAAGTTCTGCCATCGGGTAGGAATGGACTATGTGAGTTGCTCTCCATTCCGGGTGCCGATTGCCCGGCTTGCCGCCGCCCAAGCAGTTATTGAAGACAAAAATAAATGAAAATTCTGGTCATTGGTGATATTGTCGGGGAGCCAGGAAGGAATATTATTCGGGATTTCCTTCCCTCCTTAAAAGAAGAAGAGAAAATAGATTTTGTTATTGCCAATGGAGAAAATGCTGCTCATGGTTCCGGTATCACTCCCAAGATCACCCAGGAACTTTTAGCCTATGGCGTTGATGTCATTACCACGGGAGACCATATCTGGAAGAGAAAAGAGGTTTTACAGATTATTGATCGAGAGCCAAGGCTGCTGCGACCGGCCAATTATCCTCTAAGCGCTCCGGGGAAAGGTTCAGTCATTGTTACCACTACAAATAATGTGAAAGTAGGGGTAATCAATTTAGTGGGAAGGATTTTTATGGAGCCTTTGGAATGCCCATTTCGCATTGGGGAGGAGGAGATAAAAAGGATCTCAGAAAGCACAAAGAATATTATTGTTGATGTTCATGCCGAGGCAACCTCGGAGAAGCTCGCTCTTGGCTATTTCTTAGATGGAAAGGTCAGTGCGGTTATTGGGACACATACCCATGTGCAAACAGCGGATGAGAAGATTCTTCCCAAAGGAACCGCCTATATTACCGATATCGGTATGACTGGCTCAGCTAATTCTATTCTTGGTAGAGAGGTAGAGCCGATTATCAAGAGATTCCTTACCGGATTGCCAACACACTTTGACGTCGCTAAGGAAAATCCTATCCTCTCAGGAGTGATTCTTGAGATTAATCCCGAAACCGGCCAAACAACCAAAATCCAACGAATCGCCTACCAGAGTCGTCCAAACTCCTCCTGATAAATTGGTCAACGCAACATTAGAATTGGACTGAACCCTCTTGCCAAAAAATTCCTTCCCAAAGATCTACTGAGACAGGATATAGAATAAAGTTTAGCACTATATAGAGAAAGCAGAAAAAGGATAAAAGGTAGAAAGGGCAAGGAAAAGGAGGGAGCTTCAACTCCTACCTATATACCCAACTTATACGACATACACTTGACAAAGTTAATTCTTTGAGGTATAATTACTAATAAGTAAATAAATGAACAAAATTAAATATCTAAAAAGGCTTAAATTTACTCTAACGTTATCAAGATTGATATGGCAGACAAAAGGGAATTACTTAATGTAGTTAAGGAACATCAGCCATTATCCCGAACCCAGATCAGGCACCTCACAGGAATAAGGATGGCCACTATCGGCAAATATGTCCGCGACTTAATCCAGGAAGGGTGGATAGTGGAGAAGAATAGAAGTCCTATCAGTTCACGCCCAAAGAATGTAATGTTGGAAATCAATCCCAACAAGGGGCTTTTTGTGGGAATAGAGTTTGATCCTGAATGGATAATCGGTGTGGTTGCCGATATGAGAGGAAATATCAGGAAGAAAATTAAAAGGAATACCCATTCTGAGAAAGGCAAAGATGTAATCATTGCCAATCTTCTCTCGGCGATCAAGGAGTTAATTCTTGATTTAGAGCAGAAGAAGATTATATCTATTGGCATCAGTGCGCACGGCATTATTGATACCGAAAAGGGCATTTGTGTTTTCTATACCCAGATAAAGGATTGGAAGAATATCCCATTAAGAGAAATAATCGGTCAGAGGTTCAGTCTTCCCGTAGTCTTGGAAGGAACTTCTCCAATGAAAGCGTTTGCCGAAAAAAGTCTGGGTGTGGGTAAAGGAGTGAGCAATTTGGTCTTCATCGAGTATGGACCAGCCGGTATCGGGGCAGGGATGATTTTTAATGGTCAATTATTTAGAGGAGCTACCGAGAATGCTGGGGAGTTAGGCCATACCCTGGTGGAACTAGATGGACCAATTTGCAACTGTGGGATGAGTGGTTGTCTGGAGGTATTGGCATCAAGGCAGGTTTTAGCAATTCAGGCGAGAAGGTCCTTACAGGAAGGGACTACCTCGTTGATCAATGAGTTAAGCGGAGGTAACTTAAAGAATGTTACCGCGGAAGTGGTTTTTGAAGCTGCCAGGCGAGGGGACAATTTATCCCTTAGTTTAATTGATAATGCCGCCAAATACTTAGGAATAGGAATTGCCAACCTGATAAATCTTTTGAATCCTGAGATGGTTGTGCTTGATCCACAATTTACCAAAGTAAAAGATATCTTACTGCCTCCAACTAAGCGGGCAATAGCCAGACATACACTCCAGAGGTTAATGGAAAATGTCAAAATTGAACTCTCCCCTCTGGGAGAGGAGATAGGTGCTCTGGGAATATGCGTCTACCTGATTGAAAAGGAGATGGGACTGTGCTAACTTCAGAGGGGGGTATAAAAATATGTTTGAGATTTTAAAGGATAGAGATATCGAAATATTGGCAAACGGAGTATTTGAGGTTCTTGAGAAATTGGGAATGTATTGTGAAAATAAGGAGATCTTAAAGGGTCTGGAGAATAGAGGGGCTATAGTTGATTATAAAGGGGGGAAGGCGAAATTTCCCCGAAGAATTGTTCAGGAGTTTGTTGAAGAAGTTAAAAGGGAAGAGAAATCAAAATGGGACGAAGGGATAAAGGGTGAGAACAAAAGGACTTTGTATTCAGGTTATATCCGGCAAAGGTTTATTCAATGGGAGTAAGCGGGGTAAGCATGCCGGTAACAACTGCAGGAAGTATTGTTTTGACTGCGGCTGAATTTATTGCTTTGTGGATTTCTGCCAGGGGCTTAAATCCGAAACTTCCTCTCACAGGACTGGTGCTAACAGGAGCAATGGATATGAGAACCGGGAAAGTCAATTATGGAGCTTTTGATGCTTTGATTCGAAAGCTTTCCGTTAGTGAATTTATCAGGAAATGGACGGGAATTCTGGTCTCGCCGGGTACGGGAGAATACACTTCATCAAAATTGCCCGGTCTTTTCACCGCACTGGAGAAAGCCAATGTTGCAATGACTATCGCCGCATTTACCGGGCATCATCCTGGAGTTGGGATGGGTCACATCGATGCAGGAATTGCGTTAAGTCCGGTTCAACTCCTGCTGGATAGAGAAATCGCAAAAGGATTAAAATTTCTGGAAAGCCCACAAATAGATGAGCAGTCTATCGGTCTTGAGACAATCTTAGATGTTAAGTTTGGGAAGGAGAAAAACTATCTTGAAACCCAGCAAACACTGGAGAATTTTAAGACCTCTCTGTGGGAGAGTGAACTCTTCCCTTATAATGGATGGAGCCCAGAGGATGAGGAAAAGATACTTAATAAGGCGCAGGAAAGAGTGAGAAAAATTATCGATAAATACAAGAAACCAAAGGTTAACCCGGAAATGATTTCCAAGGTTAAAGAGATTATCAAAAGAGCAAAAAAAGAACTTTTATGAAAAATGGATATTAATAGAGAAAGATTAATTGGTATGTTAAAGACTATGTATAAAATCCGCCTCTTTGAAGAAAGAGCAAAGAAACTTTATAAAGCGGGGATGATGGCGGGAAACTTCTTAGGAGCACTTCACTCCTATATTGGCCAAGAAGCAATTGCGGTGGGAGCCTGTAGTTGTCTAAAAAAAGATGATTATGTGGTTAGTACCCATAGAGGCCACGGTCATGCTATTGCTAAAGGTGGTGACATCAAGAGAATACTGGCTGAGCTTCAAGGGAAAGAAACAGGCTATTCCAGGGGAAGGGGTGGTTCAATGCACCTTTTTGACCTGAAGATAGGTCTCTTAGGAGGCAATGGGATTGTCGGGGCAGGTCTTCCTATTGCTATTGGTGCGGCTTTTTCTTCCCAATACAAAAAGACATCTCAGGTTACGGTCTGCTTCTTCGGTGATGGTGCAGCTACCCAAGGTACATTTCACGAATCCTTGAATATTGCCTCATTATGGAAATTACCGGTAGTCTTTATCTGTGAGAACAATCTTTATGCGGTTACAACTCCTGCTTCCGAAACAATCGCTACACCAAATGTTGGAGAGCGTGCTTCTGCCTATGGTATCCCTGGGAAGGTGATTGATGGCAATGATGTCTTATTGGTCTCCGCTACCGTTGAAGAGGCAGTGAAGAGAACCAGAACTGGTAAAGGTCCCACTTTAATAGAATGTAGAACCTATCGCTGGGACCCACATTGTTTTGTTATCACCGAGACCAGACCAAAAGAGGAGATAGAAGAATGGAAAGCGAAGGACCCGATTCCTCGCTTTGAGAGAAAATTAGTAGAGGAAAAAATTATAAATCAAGAAGAGATTGAAAGAATGAAATCAGAGGTTATCAAGGAAATGGACGCCGCAGAAAAGTTTGCCCAAGAAAGTCCTCTTCCCAGCGTGGAAACTTTCAAGGAGGAGGTATGCGCGAAATAAGATATGTAGATGCTTTGAATAAAGCCATCAGAGAGGAAATGATAAGGGATGGAAATATCTTTCTCATTGGAGAAGATATTGGTCCCCTGGGAGGAACCTTTGGGGTTTACAAAGATTTATTCAGGGAATTTGGAGAAAAAAGGGTAAGACAAACCCCAATCTCAGAATCCGCCATCATTGGTACCGCGGTGGGAGCAGCAATGACCGGATTAAGACCTATTGCCGAAATAATGTATATAGATTTTATAACCACAGCGATGGACCAGGTAATAAATCAGGCGGCAAAACTCTCCTTTATGTCGGGAGGCAATGTCCAAATGCCCTTAGTTATCAGAACCCAACAGGGACCTGGCACCCGGGAAGCCGCCCAACATAGCCAGAACTTAGAGGCCTGGTTTGTGCACACGCCGGGATTAAAAGTGGTGATGCCCTCTTCCCCCTATGATGCTAAAGGGCTGTTAAAGTCATCTATCAGGGACAATTCTCCGGTAATCTTTATTGAGCATCGGCTTCTCTACTTCAAAAAAGGTTCTGTTCCTGAAGGAGAATGGCTTGTTCCTTTAGGGGAGGCAGAGGTTAAAAAAGAGGGAAATGATATTACGGTGGTTGCTACCTCCCTTATGGTGCATCAGGCATTGGAAGCAGCAGAGATACTTTCTAAAGAGATAAGTGTAGAGGTAATTGATCCGAGAACCTTGGTGCCCTTAGATATAGAGAAGGTTATTGCATCGGTGAAGAAGACAGGAAGAATCCTTATCCTTCATGAGGCACCCGTTAGAGGAGGAATAGGAGCCGAGTTCGTAAGGCAAGTGACAGAAAAAGCCTTTGATTATCTGGATTCTCCCCCAAGGGTTCTTGGTGGGCTAAATACACCTATTCCTTTTTCTCCGCCTTTGGAGAATGCTTGTGTGCCTCAGGTAGAGGATATTGTTGGAATGGTAAAAGAAATCGTGAAGGAGAAGTGAGATGAGTGTTTTATCGTCTTTTAATTTAGATGAGAAAAAAGTAATTGTCACAGGCGGTGCTTCTGGGTTAGGCAAAGCCATGGGTATTGCTCTAGCTGAGGTAGGAGCAGATGTTGCTATAGTTGATACCAACATTGAAGGTGCTCAAATAGTTGTGGACGAGATTAAGAAATTAGGGAGAACTTCTTTCAGCGTAGAAACAGATATTACAAACCCTGAACAAGTCAAACAAATAGTCGAGACAACGATGAATAGATGGGGAAGAATTGATATTTTAGTAAATAGCGCTGGTATTGGAGAAGCGTCTATTCCGCCAGAAGAATTAAGTGAAGAAAACTGGAATAGTGTCATTAATGTCAATTTAACGGGCACATTTTGGTGTTGCAGAGAAATCGGCAAAGTAATGATTAAGCAGAAAAGAGGGAAGATCATCAACGTATCCTCTATCTGTGGAAGTATTGTAGCCAAAGGTCAAGCAGGGCTATCTGCCTACAGTGCCAGTAAGGGAGGTGTTATTTTACTCACCAAGGTGTTGGCGGCTCGATGGGCTAAACATAACATTAATGTAAACTGCATTAGCCCTGGTTACATGAGAACGCCGATGTCCAAGGCTGTGTTATCTGACCCAGATACCTGCCAAATGATTGTCGAGCTTGTTCCAATGGGGCGAATTGGCAATCCTCGAGACCTGGCAGGGGCAGTGGTATTCCTTAGCTCAGATGCTTCAAACTTCATCACTGGACACGATCTGGTAGTTGATGGTGGAGCTACAGTTTGGTAATGTTGGGATGATTGAATTAGGCTAAAAAAAGAAGAAAAATCAGGGAGGAAAGTTAAATGAACATTCTAAATGAAATGGAACTAAAAAGTGTGAAGGAAAATAAAGATACGATAATTGTAATTACCACCGGAGCAAAATACATCATTGATAAGTCCGGTAAAAAGGGTAAAATTTCCTGCTATCAACAGCTTAATAAAGAACGATTGATAGCCTCTCTTGACTTTAACTGCTGTTTCTCCAACTTAACCGTGGAAAGAAAGGATGAGACGACCTGTATACTTTTTGATCTAGAAGAATGTAATTACTTAAGACTCCAGATAAACAGCGATTCCTTATTGGAGATTTTCTCTCATGGAGAATTATCTCTTACTTTCTCAGGAAGCTTCTTACCTGACTATAGTGCAGAGAAGAATGGTAATATCTTATTGATTGATGAGACAGGAGGAATAGGACTTTACCCATACAAGGGCTTAAGAAATATAGAATCTATCGATTTCACCTCTAAAGAATGGAAGATTGACTATACTTTGGGTAGATACTCTCGCTTCTTAGTCTCTGTATTTCCTCCAAGAAGATTTAACCACAAGCAGTCTTTGGAAGAAAGAGTTGCCCATCACGGTCTTCCCGACGCACCTGAGTACAGAGAAGGTCAATCTCCTCTGCCAATGCCACTTCCCTCAAATGATGAGATACAAGAATTGGCGAGATATTCCAATATTTTGGTTTTACATCATGAGTTCTGGCAGGGTAAGCTTACCAGGAAAGGCAAAGTTGTCAGCACTTTTGAAGATATCTTAATAAATGCTGCTCATTGTTGTCATGAATATATACCGGTAGATGAGAGAGAGTTAATAAGGGTGATTAAGAAAGCACACTCCCTTAAGATGAAGGTTATTCCTTATATGAGTCCATTCTATTCTACCGCTAAAGGAAAGGATTTCCTGGATAAGATAAAAGAAAAATTAGAACAATATAACTTTGATGGGGTATACTTTGATGGGGTATACTTTGATGATATTCTCTATTCCTATTCAATAATCCGGGAGACAAGGAGATTGCTAAAAGATAAGATTCTCTATTATCACTGCACCCTGGGTTCTCTGTATAGTAGAAATATCTACTGTCCCTTCATAGATACTTATGCTGACTATATCCTGCGGGCAGAGAGTGGTGCCGGTTTTACTGACAAACATCTTCGTTATGTGATTTCCGGATATAATATTAGTAACAGTATAGGTTATATTTGTTATTCTACTTATCCTTTAGATTTTATCAAGAAGCTCATACCAAAAGCCTTAGCATCTAATAAGGTCTGGCTCTATTTAGGTTCTCCTGAAACGGAAAGAGAAAAGCTCCTGAAAAAAGATTATTTCCCGAAGTTGAGAAGGTACAGTAGAAAAGTATGGTGAAAATAGGAAATTTATCCTTTTTTGATATCAATGGAACAATAGGTCAGCCCATTATTTCACGCCGTACAGGTAATTTAAAAGGTTATCTAAGTGCAGATAGTCTTATAGATGAGATGGATTATTTTGGAATTGATTCTGCTTTAGTTACTCACTGGGAAGCATTAAAGTATCATCCCGCCATAGGTAACAAAAAACTAATAGAAGAAATTAAAGGTTATCATCGATTCTATCCCTGCTGGGTTATTATGCCGCATCATACCGGGGAAATGCCTGAACCAAAAGAGTTAGCTAAAGAAATAATAGCCAATGATGTGAAGGCAATAGCATTATTCCCTTCTCTCTGTGGTTTCAGTCTGGAGGATTGGTCTATTAAACCTTTGTTTAAGGAACTACAAAGGGTAGATAATATTATTATAATTATAGAAGGGTATGCTGGAATGGATTTGCATTCTCTTTGTTCCCGATACCCAAAACTTAAGTTTGTTGTTTCTGCGTCACTGAGAAAATTATACCCTTTATTGCAAAGATTCAGTAATTTGTACATAAATATGGGCTATAGCTACACCGCTTCCGGTGTAGTTGAAGATATATGCAAAAGATTTGGGGCAGAGAGAATAATATTTGGAACTCATCATCTCAACCTTCTGAGTGGTTCACCTGTTTCACCACTTCTCTCGCCAGGTTGTATTCCTGGTAGTTCAATGGCAATGGTCGCTTATGCTGACATTAGCGAGAGAGAAAAGAAGATGATTGCCGGGGGTAGTCTGCGGAAATTACTGGGCATTCCGTCCGAGCCTTCTTCTGAATACAATTTCTCCGGTGAAATTCAGCGTTTAGCATTTCAAGGTGAAAAATTGCCAATTTCTATTATCGATTCGCATTTCCATTTAGGGCCGGATATTTACTCGTATAAACCAGGAGCAGATCTCCCCTCTATAATTAAAATGATGGAGACAACTGGGGTAAGTAAACTATGCATAAATTCTTCAGAGGCTGTTTGGGGTGGAAACCACTATCAAGGAAACAATTACATCGCTTCGCTATGTAAAAAATATCCCGAAAGGTTTATTGGTTTTGCAGTCATTAACCCCAATTTCAATGATACTACAGATGAAATCAAAAGATGCATTGAAGAATTGGGTTTAAAAGGTATCAAGATTCATCCCCGAATTCACCAGTGTGACCTTACCGATAGCAGATATAACCCTGTATGGGAAGCTTCGGAAAAGTATCAAATTCCAATACTTTCACATACTGGAGAAGGACAGTTTGGCAGTAGTCCCAAAGCATTTAAAAAAATATCCCAGGATTATCCCCGGGGAACCTTTCTTCTGGGACATTCCGGAGATAACTTGGAAGGACTAAAGTTCTGCATCAAAATTGCTAAAAAGAGAGATAATGTCTATCTGGGTACTTCCGATGTTGTTTTTATGCATAATGGAATGTTAGAGTATACGGTTAGTCAGATTGGCGCGGATAAAATTCTCTTTGAATCGGATTGTCCCTGGTTCGATTTTAATTATTCACTGGGAATTGTCCTTTATGCTCGAATAAGTGAGAAGGATAAAGCAAAAATATTAGGTCTTAATATGGCAAGAATAATGAAAATCAAAATCTAAAATGGAGGAGATTGAAATGGAGAATAAAAAAATAGCAAAGGAAGAGATAAAGGAATTAAAAGAAGACGCTTTGCGTTATATATGTCCCCATTTTGCCAGCAATAGCGAATTGGCAAAAGGCGCAAAAATATTTACCAGAGGAGAAGGCTGCTATGTCTATGACATAGAAGGCAGACGTCTTCTGGATACATTTGCAACTTTACTGACAACAATATGCGGCCATAATCGTCATGAGATAGCAAAGGCGGTTCAGGAACAGATGAGTCAGCTGGAGTTCTTCCCCAACTATGTGGATACCTTTACAATACCGCTGATAAAGTTGGCAAAGAAATTAGCCGAAATCACTCCCGGAGACCTTTCGGTTAGTTTCTTCGTCAACAGCGGTTCTGAGGCCTGTGAGACAGCAATAAAGATGGCCAGACAATATCATTTAGAAAAGGGAGAGCGTCAAAGATACAAAATCATTGGCCGAAGATACTCTTATCACGGAACCACATTAGGTGGTGTCTCGGCTACCGGCATCCCCTGGTTCAGAGAATATTTTGAGCCTCTACTTCCAGGCTTCATTCATGTGATAGCCCCCCACTCTTACCGGATGGGATTAGAACCAGATGCTTGTGGAGAAATCTGTCTAAAGGCAATGGAAGAGACAATTATCTGGGAGGGACCAAAATCAATTGCCGCAGTGATTCTTGACCCTATCCCCGGTTCAAATACAGGTTACCCTCTTCCACCCGATGGTTATCTACAAGGGGTAAGGAAACTCTGCGATAAGTATGGGATTCTCCTCATTTTTGATGAGGTCCAGACAGGATTCGCCAAGACAGGCAAGATGTTTGCCTGTGAACATTGGGATGTTGCCCCGGACATTATGGCTATTGGCAAAGGATTTACCGGTGGATACATACCCCTGGCAGCAACGATAACCACACCAAGGATATATGAAGCATTTAAGAAGCCAGGTTCTGAATTCCGCAGTGGCAGTACGTATGGTGGACACACCACGGCCTGTGCTGCAACCCTTGCAAATATAGAGATAATTGAGAAGGAAAATCTGGTAGAGAAAGCAGCCACAATGGGTAAATATCTGAAACAGGAACTGGAGAAATTATACAAGTACCCCATTGTTGGTGATATTCGAGGGCTGGGGATGCTTCTGGCGGTGGAGTTAGTTGCAGATAAAAAAACAAGAGGATATTTAGACCCTAAGCTCAACATAGGTAGCTGGATAAGGGATTGGTGCTGGAAAAATGGGATGATCCTGCGCAACAATGGGGATATCCTGGTCATTGCCCCATCCCTTATCCTTTCCAAGGATGAGGCAGACGAGATGCTCGGTAAGATTAACCAGGGTATCTCAGAGGCAATGAAGCACTTTAAGCTTTAAAAGAGGGGGCAGATGAACACCCAAAAAGAAATGAAGGTGGAAGAAGTAGAGGAAAATAAAGAT
>DAOVGU010000150.1 GCA_030672255.1 bacterium | reverse complement strand
TTAAAAACAATGGCAAAAGACCCTGATAAAGAGCCGGAGGTTGCCGGTATGTTCAGTAATTATAACTATAACAGGGCAGAAGCAGAAGGTCTTTGGAAGAAAGCAGGAAGGTCTTTCAAAAAATTCCTGACCAAACTGCATAAAGAAGAACAAAACGGAGAAGCGAAGAAGTGAATAAGAAGACAGATACACTGAGAAAAATGCAGATCGGATAGATTAATCCATCCAGAAAGAAACTCTTCAAAATCTCTGAATCCGCTACTATCGGCTTTTCTGGAGAAGGAAGGACAAGCCTTAACAGAAATTCTTCACGCTCATCAGGATGAGTGCTCTTTGCCCATTCCAGAATCATCTTACATAAATCATCAGCCGAATATCTCCTGAGTTTCTCCTGAACCTTGCCCATAAACTCCCTGCAACTAATATTCTTGGTCATCTCCTAACTTCTTCTTTGTGTTATTTAAGATGCTATTAACATTTATATTTTAATAAGGTCCTTTATCGAACATTGTACAATATACATCCTTTTCGCTTATACATCAGGTTGGGCATACCTCACAACACTCGAGTTGCTCATCCCAAACCTTTGAAATTACATCCAGCATTTCATCAATTAATCTATCATCATTAAAATTTGGAAAATATGATTCAATCATTTCACCAGTTAAATTTTGTTTTTTCAGCTTCGCTGGAATAAATAAAGTTGGCTCTATTGGACTACCCCTCACTTCTTTGACCTTCCTATTAAAATATGATATTCTTTCTGTAATGCGAATTTACATAGACACCTCGGTTATAAATGGGTTGTATATTAAAAATGCTACCTGGATAAAGGAAGCAAGGTGAGTTAATATGCCTTTAAAAGAGCCGAAATTTATGCAGGAACTCCATAAGATTAGAGAGAAACTTAGCAAAGAGTGGAAGAAATCGTAGACTCTTACACCCATTCCTTAAATCCTTAATCTATAAGTAATTCATTTTACCTTAACTTTACCTATTTGAACTCTGTATATCTGATTCTAGTTGTTAGTCTATTCTATCACAGATTCAGGGATTATTACAATTCACCCTGTTCCTCAGAATACCTTTTGAACAATTGACCAGAAAGTTAAGAAAGAGTATAATTTTAGTTGATACTATAGCCAATAAGATGGTGGCGAGGCATTAAAAAAGGTGAAAAACGTAGAGGTCATCAAGCAGATCAGGAAAAAAGTAAGAGAGAAGAAATACCGGCTATCCCTTCACTCTGAGAAAAGGATGGATAAGAGAAAAATCCATTTTAGTGAAGTAAAGCACGTTATCTCAACTGGAAAAATAATAGAAAGCTACACTGATGATAAGCCATTCCCAAGTTATCTTATTCTTGGCCATACCCATCAGAGGAAACCTTTGTATGTACTATGTGCTTTAGGAGAAAATACGGTTCATATTATTACAGTTCACTGGATGGATCCAAAGAAATGGTTGGATCCTGAAACAAGGAGGGAGAGGAAATATGAGTAAAAAAAAGCAATGTGCTATTTGTGGGGGAATTAAGGAGAACAGAATCCAGACCATAGACCGGCACTGGGGAGATAAGCTGTTAATCTTTGAGGATGTTCCAGTTGAAGTCTGCACCGAATGCGGGGAGGTATGGCTATCTCCCGAGACGGTAGAGGCTATGGAGAAAGTAGTAAAGAGCAACCAGATACCAGAAAAGACAATCTCTGTCCCAGCTTGGTCAATAAAAAAACATCTTCAACCTGTATAAATGGTATCGCTTAAGATACCACTGTAACCTCTCCTTTCTCCTCTAGACCTTCCTGCAGTTTGGTTCCCAGTAGACAGGATGGACACTATTTGGACATCAGAGAGAAAAGAAGATAAAATAGAAAAAGAGGAAAATTTTAGATTAGATAAGAACAGTTTTTCTTAATACTGCCGGGGTGGCGGAATTGGTAGACGCAACGGACTTAAAATCCGTTGGAACTTAGTTCCGTGAGGGTTCAAATCCCTCTCCCGGCACTTATCCCTGGAAACCCAAATTTAGATGATAAAGAATTATATGGGGATCTGAGGATGAATTCTCTGGTGAAATAAACATGTCCTGGCGGGAGAGAAATAAAGATAAATATCGGTAGAGACACTTGACAGACTCAAAATATAATTATAAAATTGAAAAATACATAAAAGAGGAAGGAGGTGAAAAGATAATGGCTAAAGGGACAGTCAAATGGTTTAATGATAAGAAAGGATACGGATTCATTACCCCGGATGATGCAAGTGAAGACTGCTTTGTACATTTCAGCGCTATCAAAGGAGAAGGGTTCAGAACTTTACAGGAAGGTGACAAGGTCGAGTTTGAAATTGCTGAGGAAGAAAAAGGTCGAAAAGCTTCTAATGTTGTGAAAATATGAATGAGAGTAAGAAGGTCGGATATACCCTCTTTATTGCCTACCGGCAGACAGGTTGGATAACCTCCCTCTTTCTATCGTAGGTTAAAAGCTCGTTTGACTTGAATTTACAAGAAGGGATATAATACCCAACAACTATCAATTCTTTCAGATAATTCTGGAAAGATCATATTGGGGAGTGTATCAAATGCAGGTTTGGGCGGTTAGCTCAGCTGGTTAGAGTGCCACGTTGACATCGTGGAGGTCAGTGGTTCGATCCCACTACCGCCCACTGTTTTGAAAATTTTTGATTTTAATGATGATAGACTTAAAGACTTATTGGCATTCTACTGCCCACATTTTAGCTGCTGCAGTAAAGGAGTTATTTCCCGAGGTAAAGCTTGGCATTGGACCGGCGATTGAGAATGGATTCTACTATGACTTCTACCGGAAAGAGCCGTTTCTCCCAAAAGACTTAAAACTGATAGAGAAAAAGATGAAAGAGCTCATCAAAAGGGACTTTCCCTTTGAGAGAACTGAGAAAGATAAAAATGAGGCTATTACCTTGCTCGAAAAATTGGATGAGCCATTCAAGATTGAACTGGTAAGGGAACTTCCCGATGAGAAGGTCTCATTTTATCGCAATGGAAATTTCATCGATCTTTGCCGTGGACCACACATCGCCTCTACGGGAAAGGTTAAAGCATTTTCTCTCTTAAGTATCGCCTCCGCCTACTGGAAGGGGGATGAAAACAGGGAGAGTCTGCAGAGAATCTATGGAATCTCCTTTCCCACCGAGAAAGAATTAGAGAATTACCTGACTTTAGTAGAGGAAGCAAAGAGGCGGGATCACCGCAAATTGGGAAAGGAACTCGACCTCTTTTCTATTCATCCGGAAGCAGGTAGCGGTCTTATTTACTGGCATCCAAAGGGGGCTCTGATCAGAAAGATCATTGAGGACTTCTTGCGCGAGGAGCATTTAAAAAAAGGATATGAACTTCTTTATACTCCTCATCTTGCCAACCTCAACCAGTGGAAAATATCCGGCCACTGGGACTTCTATCAGGAGTTAATGTATCCTCCGATAAAACTGGAGAATCAAGAGTTTATGGTAAGGCCGATGAATTGCCCTGGCCATATCCTTATCTATAAGAGCAAGCTGCACAGTTACCGGGATCTTCCGATAAGATGGGCGGAGTTAGGAACGGTCTACCGACTGGAGAAGTCCGGGGTTTTGCATGGACTCTTACGTGTCAGAGGCTTTACCCAGGATGATGCCCATATCTTCTGTCGACCCGAGCAGTTGGAGATCGAAATCTCTGCGGTGGTTGAGTTTGCCACTTCCATTTTGCAGAGTTTTGGCTTTAACCAATATGATATTCATTTATCAACCAGACCGGAAAAATATGTGGGCACGATTGAAAGTTGGGAAAAGGCAACTACTGCTTTGAAGAAAAGTTTAGATAAAAAAGGGTTTGCCTATTCCCTTGACCCGGGGGAAGGGGTTTTCTATGGACCAAAGATTGATATAAAGATTAAGGATGCTCTGGGTAGAAGTTGGCAATGCTCCACCATTCAGGTTGACTTTAATCTTCCGCAAAGATTTCATTTAAGATATATCGACAATGAAGGAAGAGAGAGAGAGCCGATTATGATTCATCGCGCACTTCTTGGTTCTCTGGAAAGATTCTTTGGGGTGCTTATTGAGCATTATAAAGGAGCTTTTCCCCTCTGGCTGTCTCCCTGGCAGACGATTGTCTTGCCGATTACTGAGAAGGAAAATGGGTATGCCATAAAGGTGAATAAAGAATTAACCGATAGCGGAATTCGTTCTCGGGTAGATCCGGGACAGGAGAAAGTTGGAAAAAGGATCAGAAAAGCAGAACTGGAGAAGATTCCTTATATGACGGTGGTGGGGAAAAGGGAGGAGGAAAGAGGCACCATTGCTCTCCGGGAAAGAGGGAAAGGTAATTGCGGGGAAAGGAGCTTGAAGGAATTTATTTTGGAACTGAAGGAACTGATTGCCAAAAAATCCTAATGTGCTATAATAGATTAATTATATGGAATTTCAAAATTGTACTCAATAAAATCAGGCAAAGCAAGCTTTGCCACTACATAACCCCGTATTAAATACGGGGGTAGTTGCCGTCCCTGCGGTGATTCCTGCTTTTGCAGGAAGGGATTACTCGGCTAATTTATTAACAAAGGGAGGAAATATCGGGATAGGAAATAGAAAGTTTGGAAGAAAAAAGTTTATAAGGTTAAATGCCAGGATTTTTGCCCGGGAAGTAAGGCTGATCGACAAAGATGGAGGACAATTAGGAATCGTCAAGCGTGAGGAGGCTCTTCGGCGGGCACAGGAAAGCTCGCTGGACCTGGTAGAGATCGTTCCTGATAGTAAACCTCCGGTCTGCCGGATATTAGATTATAATAAATATAAATATGAGCAGAAGAGACGTGCCAAGGAGGCAAAGAAAAAGCACAAAGGAATCCGCCAGCAGAAAGAGATCAGACTTTCCCCGGTAATCAGTGAGCATGATTATGACTTTAAAAAGAACCATATCGAGAATTTCTTGAAAGCCGGCAATAGGGTGAAGGTAACGATAAAGTTTAGAGGAAGACAAATTATCCATCCCGAGAGGGGAAGACAGGTGCTGGAGAAGTTAGCACGAGATTTATCCTCCGTGGGGGTTGTGGAAAGGAATCCTCGATGGGAGGGAAAGTGGTTGAATGTAATTTTTAAACCCGTATAGGATGGCAAAAGCAAAAATAAAAACAAATAAGGGTGCAGCAAAACGCTTCCGCATTACTAAAAAGGGAAAGATAAAGCGCAACCGTGGCGGTAAGAGCCATCTTCTTACCAAAAAGAGCGCCCGGCGGAAGCGTGGTTTAAGAAAGAGCACTTCAGTAAGCAAAGGAATAAAAAAAAGAATAAGGAGATTGCTACCCTATGGTTAGAGTGAGCCATGCACCGGCGGGACGCCGGAGAAGAAAAAAGGTACTTAAAAGGGCCAAGGGTTTTCGCCAGGGTCGTTCTAAACTCTATAAGCATGCCCAGCAGTTTACCGAGCGTGCGGCTCTCTACTCCTGGCGTGATCGTCGTCGGAGAAAAAGAGATTTCCGAAGACTCTGGATTACCCGTATTTCGGCCGCAGCAAAGGTAAATGGAATCTCCTATAGCAAGCTTATCGCGGGATTAAAAAAAGCAAACCTCTCATTAGACCGAAAGATGCTGGCTGACCTTGCCGTAAATGATGAACCCACCTTCCAGAAAGTCACCAAGATCGCTAAAGAGAAGTTGAACCTCATCTAAAAGTTTAAAAGAGAATGATAATAAGACTTATTTTACTTACAGCAGTGGTGGCTCTAATTGCCTTTAGCAATTTCTATATTCATTCTCTCCCGGTGCAATTCCAATTGCATATTCGCAATTTAATTAATCTTACTGGATTAGGTTTTCTCCTCTTCATCTATGGATTAAGCAGGTCCTTGAGAAGAGAGATTTTCGATCTGAGAAGGAATAGTGAGAAAATGAGATTAAAACTTTTTGACTATGGCAAGGAATCCTCGGTGCTCACTGCGATAAATGAGGTTATCGAGATTTTTGGAAAAAATCCTAATCTGGAAGATGTTCTCAACAGGATTGCCGATGCTGCCCTGAGATTGCTCAAGGTGAAATACCTTCTCCTACAGGTCTACTCTACTGGCGAGCAGAAGTTCTTCACCCGGATTATAAGGGGAAAGGAGGAATTTGAATTGGGGGAGGAGCTCATCGAGGAGATTATTCTCCAGGGAAATAGTGTCCTGATTAACAATCTGGTTCATTCTCCCCGCTACCACAGTTTTGCCGAGAGGGGCTACAGGTCTCTCCTTATTGCTCCTTTAAAGGTAAGGGAGGAAAATATTGGTCTTATTGGCGCTCTTGCCAAGGAAGAGCGTAATTTTACGGGAAGAGATTTAGATCTTCTAACAATGATTGCCGCTCAAGCCAGTCTGATTGTGGAAAATGCCCATCTTTTAGAGAAGACAAAAGCACTTTCTATCACCGATGGCCTTACTAACCTTTTTAATTATCGCCATTTTCGAGAAAGATTAATGGAGGAATTGAAGGGGGCAAAAAACAATAATTTTCCCCTCTCCCTGGCCATGGCCGATATTGACTACTTCAAGAATTATAATGATTTAAATGGACATCCGGCCGGCGATGAGGTATTACGTCAAATTGCCAAAATTCTGATGAGGGGGACAAAGGGTTCCGATACCGTTGCTCGCTATGGGGGCGAGGAATTTGTCCTTATCTTTCCCAATACTCAAAAGAAGGATGCTCTTTTAGTCTGTCAACGCCTCAATAAGAGTATAAAAAATTACAAGTTTAAGAATGAGAGAAAACAACCCAATAAAGACCTCACGATTAGTATAGGTGTGGCAAACTTCCCTGTTGATGCTCCAGATACAGAAACTTTGATCAAAAAGGCAGATCTGGCTCTCTATCAATCTAAAGAGAACGGAAGGGATCTCGTCACCGCGGCATAATCAAGTCATCTTTCACCAGACTGATTGTTTTGGATAACTTTTTAGAAACTTTGCTTTCCAACCCTTTAATCTTCTTCTCAAGTTCATCTCTTATTCTTTTTGCAAAAAGACCCATTTCCTTTTCCTCTTTTTCCTTCAGAATAGCAACCTCATCATTTGCCTCTTTTCTGGCCGAGGAAAGAACTTTTTCCGCTTTAAGTTCTGCCTCCTCAAGGATTGCCTTACTCCTGATTTCGCTTTCTCTTAAGAGGCGTTCTATCTTTTCCTCTGCCTCTTTAACTTTACTAATTGCCTCCTTCGCCATTTGCTAAGGTATAATATAAAACTTCTTCTATAATAGCCAACCAAGGTTGGCAACTACATAACCCCGTATTAAATACGGGGGTAGTTGCCATCCCTGCGGTGATTCCTGCTTTTGCAGGAAGGGATTGCTCGGCTTTGTTCTATATTATATTCTTTTTTTGTAATTATTCAAATGTTAATGAAATTGCTCCCCGTTTTTGTACTGAGAAAAGAGCAATTCCTTGTGGTAAATAGCTTGATTCCTCCTTCATACTTTTCGTTAGAATAATGGCTTGGGGTTGAACTCTTTTGATAAGTTCAGTCAATACCCTCTTTCTCCGGGGGAGGCGGGGAAGGATTAAGGTCTTGCTTTTTAAACTCCTGTCTTTTAGAGAGAAAAGTCTTTGATACGAATCTTTCGCGATGGTCATTCCAACGATAATAACATTATTTTTGTATCTAATTCTATAAAACCCGCCTGCGAGGAACTCTATTCTATATCCAGAAGGACTCTTACCCCTGCCCCTGATTACCCCTTGATTCCTGAACCTGTCAGGAACAGGTTTAATCAGGGGCAGGGGCTGATTTTCCTGAGCCTTGCGGTAACTAAGCAAATATTTTTTTCTTGAAAGTATGGCTATCTTTTCTAAGAAGTTTTTGTAGGTGATAGAAGAGTCGCTATCCGGGTGATCAATAATTTCTTTGATTCTGAAGTGAGCGCTTAATTCTGAGAGGGAACCAAGATGGTCATCTCCAACCTTATTTAAGAGAAGATAGTCTATTTTACCTACCGATTGCGACCAGAGGAAGGGTTTTATAATCCTCTTGACACTCCGATAATTATCCTCGTCCCCAATGATTAAACCATTCTTTTTATCGGGGAATTGGAGAAATAAACAATTGCCATCCGGTACTTTGAGAATAGTCACAGTAAAATCCTTCGTGCCCATTTTTGCTAATGCTTTTGGCCAGAGGAAAAGATTGAAGAGAAGAATAAGAGAAAGACAGATAATCCTTACTTTCTTTCTCTTTAGCCGGTGAAGGTTAAAGATAAGGATGAGAAGATAGTAGTAGCAGAAAAGATGGAGAAAAGAAAAGTAGCCTATTTCTCGATAAATAAAGGGAAATTGAGCAAATACTTTGGTTAACTTAAACAATATCGCGGTAAAGAGGTAAAGGGCTGCTCCAAAGATCATTCCCAAGTTGATGGAGAGGGAACTAAAAAGGATGGCAAGAAAGGATAACCCAACATTGAGCCCGGCTAAAGGGATAAGAAGAATGTTGGTAAGGGGAGAAAGGGGAGAGAAATAATGAAAATGAAAAGCGATAAGGGGGAAGGCGGTAAGTTGAGCGGCAATTGGCACCGCAATTAGCCCTTTAAGGAAAAGGGGAAATTTTGGCAGTTTCTTCATCAAAAGAGGACAGAAGGATAAAATTCCTAAGGTGATAATGAAGGAAAGTTGAAATCCTGGAGCAAAAAGTTGGTTAGGGTTAAAGAGCAAAAGAATAAAAGCGGCAAGCCCAATTGCGATATAACTATAGGATTCTCGATTAAAAAGTCGTCCAGAAAAATAGATGATCGCCATTAATGAAGCTCTCAGCACGGGAGGTCTTGCTCCGGTTATAAGACAATAGAAAATAATCGCTAAAATAGTAAAGATTTCCTTCCATCTTAATGGGAGAAAAGGGGTAAAAAGAGTGACAAAAAGGATGACGAAACCAACATGGAGTCCGGAAACAACAAGAACATGAAAAATTCCAGTTTTCAGAAATGGCTCTTTGATGAAATAAGGAAGGTCTCTTTTGCCCAAGGTCATTGCCTTGACGATGCTACTTTCTGGTTCTGCGGCAATTATTTTTTCGATAATCTTTTCGATCTTTCCTTTAAGAAAATAGGAATATTTAAGAAGAGGATTTATCTTTCCCTCCCCAATCTTCTTTAAATCGGAGGGTTTAACTCTGACCTTAGTGTATATCTTTTGGTTGGCCAACCAATTTCTGAAATCGAATTCTCCCGGATTTCCCGGAGGAGAGGGTCGGGAGAGATTAGCATTTTCTATTCTGACTCTGTCTCCATAATGAGGAGTTTTAATTGGGCTCCAAGAGTATTTGGTTGAAACCCAGACCTTCCCGGTAACCTTTCTCCTCTCTCCAGAAAATAGAATCATTTCTGCCCGTAGAATCAGTTTACTTTTAAACTTACCTATTTCTGGTTCTCTGATAATTGTTCCGATAAGACCATATCTCCCGGGAATAAGCCAATAAATATCGGAAGAGGGAATAATACGGTTATTTTGTAAGTGACAGGCTCCGGATAAGAGGAAGGTAAGAAGAATAGAATAGGGCAAAAGTTTTTTCCTTCTCAAAAGAAAGAGGGAAAGAAGAAAGAAAAGGATAACTCCCAGATAGAGAGAGAAAGGAAAGACAGGGAGGTAATTTCCTATCGCTATTCCGCTAATGAAGGCAAGGACAATCTGAATTAATGGCTCTGAGAGCATTCTCCTTCATAAACCTTTGTTGTGGCTCCCTCCAAATAGATCTCCCTCAGGCGGGCATCGAAATAGAGTTTAAGGAGTTCACCAAAACTCGGAGAAATTTTTACCGGAGAGTTTACCTTCCCTAATTTATAGGAAATGATTGCTGCGGCGGCAGCCCCCGTTCCGCACGAAAAGGTTTCGGCCTCCACGCCCCTCTCATAGATTCGAAGCTTTAAAGAATGGCAATTAATTATTTTGACAAAATCTACATTTGTTCCGCAGGGAGAAAATTGTTTATGATAACGGATAGCAGAGCCAAGACTTTTTACGTCCACTTTTTTCAAATCATCAACAAAGAGAATTGTGTGGGGAACACCAAAATTGATAAAGTGAAGTGCGTATTCCTTTCCTTTGACCTTGAGTTTTAAATTCAATCTTATTTCCTTTGGTGGCTTCATTTTCACCAAGACTAAATCTCCTTTGACTCTGCCTGAGTAGATGCCATCAGCGGTCTCAACCGATATTTTCTTTTTGCTAATAAGTTTCTTAAGCCAGATAAATCTGACCAGGCAGCGAATTCCATTGCCACACATCTCTGCCTCTGTTCCATCGGGATTATAGATTCGCATCCTGAAGTCTGCAATCCTCGAATCTTCCAGGAGGAGAAGGCCATCCGCCCCTATGGAGAACTGTCTACGGCAGAGTCTTATAGCACATCTTTTCCTATTTTTAATTAGGGTAGTTCGATTATCGATAAGAATGAAGTCATTCCCTCCGCTCTGCATCTTCACAAATTTTAGTTTCATCTTCACATAAGTATAACAAATAGAGCAAATTCCGTCAAAAACTGTAAGTTGACAATAATATTGAAGTATGTTAATCTCGTGGGGAGGGAAAATAGAAAAGGAGAGATTGATATGGCTAAAATCAAGGAGGTAAAAGCACGCCAGATCCTTGACTCGCGGGGAAATCCTGCGGTAGAGGTGGATGTAATTTTGGAAAATGGTGTTTTGGGAAGGGCAAGTGTCCCTTCCGGTGCTTCTACGGGAGAATATGAGGCTTTAGAGTTGAGGGATAAAGAAAAGGAATTCTCCGGCAAGGGCGTCCGAAAGGCCTGCAGAAATGTCAATGAGATTATTAGTAAAAGGATTTCAGGGATGGAGGCAGATCAACAGGAAAAGATTGACAATACCCTGATTGAATTGGATGGAACGGAAAACAAGAAGAATTTGGGAGCTAACAGCATCCTTGGTGTTTCTTTAGCAATAGCTAAAGCAGCGGCAAAATCTCAAAATCTTCCCCTCTATCAATATTTGAATCAGCAAGAAAATTATGTCATTCCTGTGCCAATGATGAATATCCTTAATGGAGGAATGCATGCCGACAATAACCTGGATCTTCAGGAATTTATGATTGTACCCTTAGGGGCGGAGAATTTTGCTACTGCCTACAGAATGGCCGCAGAGACCTTCCAGCAGTTAAAGACCATCCTTAAAGGGAAGGGTTACTTTACCGGCGTGGGCGATGAGGGTGGCTTTGCTCCTGACCTGAAAGCCAACGAGGAGGCTTTAAAGCTAATTGAGGAGGCGATAGAGAAGGCTGGCTACCAAAGGGGCTCAGAGATCGGGCTTGCTCTGGACGTAGCCGCCTCCTCCTTTTTTAAAGATGATAAATACATTTTTGAAGGAGAGAAAAGGAGCGCGGAAGAAATGGTCAGCTACTATGAAGGAATTATCAAAAAATATCCCATTATTTCCATAGAGGATGGGCTGGCGGAGGATGACTGGGAAGGCTGGAAAGTTTTGAGTGAGGAATTGGGCCAAAAAGTTCAGTTGGTTGGTGATGACCTCTTTGTCACCAATCCTAAAAGACTAAAGCGAGGAATTGAGGAGAAAATAGCCAATTCCATCCTGATTAAGGTCAATCAGATTGGTACCTTAACCGAGACATTAAACACAATAGCCCTGGCAAAAGAATCTGACTATAGCACGGTCATCAGCCACCGTTCCGGGGAGACTGAAAGTACCTTTATTGCCGATTTAGCGGTAGCCACCTCTGCCGGTCAAATCAAAAGCGGCTCCCTTTCCCGAATGGAAAGGGTCGCCAAATATAATCAACTCCTCAGAATTGAGGAGGAGTTAGGAGAGAAAACCTCCTTCGCCGGAAAAGAACCATATAAAAGATATTTAAAATGAAACCACAGATGGACGCAGATGACAGCATAGCTGTCATTGCGAGGCCGAAGGCCGTGGCAATCTCTCACTTCTTTGAAGAGAGAGATTCCTCCCCCGTATTAAATACGGGGTCGGAATGACACTTCGTGTCAGATATAAAAGAATTTTCTTCTTTCTCTTTCTTCTTCTTATCCTTGGCTGGTTCTATACCCCGGGATTTCTGAAGTTAAGGAAATGCGTTGTCTTACTTCATCAGGATGAAAGAGAAATTAAGGAATTAAAAAGAAAGAATAAAGAGCTGAAAAAGAAGATATATCTTTTAGAAAACGACCCTTTTATTATAGAGAAGCTTGGTCGCGAGGAACTGGGATTGGTCAAAGAAGGAGAAATTGTTTATAAGATAAGATAATGCTGAGTTTAAAATTTATCCGGGAGAATACGGAGAAGGTAAAAAAGGCGATAGAATTTAAAGGATTGCGAATAGACCTGAAAAAAATAGTTTCTCTGGATAAAGAAAGAAGACAACTTCTTGCTGAATCAGAAGGTTTGCGGGAAGAAAAAAACAAGACCTCAACAGAAATAGCGAGAAGAAAGAAAGAGAATAAGACCACTACCCCGCTTATCGAAGAGATGAAGAAGGTTTCCAAAAGAATAAAGCAAATCGATTTTGCTTTGGATGAAAAGGAAAAAGAGTTAAACAAACTTCTTCCTCTTCTTCCCAACCCTCCCCATCCATCCGTTCCGAAAGATAAAAATTTTCTTATCCGGACTTTCGGGAAAATCCCTGAATTTGATTTTGAGGTTCTTTCCCATGAGGAGATTGGAAAGCAATTAGGAATTTTAGACTTCAAAGCAGCCTCCAAAATGACCGGACATGCCTTTCCCCTTTACAAAGGGCTGGGGGCAAGAATGGAGAGAGCACTGATCAACTTTATGCTTGATACCCATCAAAAACAGGGGTATCAGGAGATTTCTCCGCCATTTATTGTCAATCGCCATAGTATGAGAAATTGCGGACAACTCCCCTGGTTAGAGGAGGATATGTATTATCTTGAAAAGGATGACTATTTTCTTATTCCCACCGCTGAAGTTCCTCTGACCAATATTCATAAGGATGAAATCTTATCATAGGAGGATTTACCAATTTATTATGTAGCCTATAGCCCCTGCGTTAGAAGAGAGGCCGGTGCCTATGGGAAAGAGACAAAGGGCTTACTGCGCGTGCATCAGTTTGACAAGGTGGAGTTAGTAAAATTTGTGAAACCGAAAACTTCCTATGAGGAGTTAGAAAAATTGGTAGTTGATGCCGAAAGGATTCTCCATCTTTTGAAATTGCCTTACCGGGTGATGATGCTTTTTGCTAAAGAACTTTCCTTTGCCGGAGCAAAGTGCTATGATCTTGAGGTCTGGGCCCCAGCACAAAAGCAATATCTTGAAGTTTCTTCCTGCAGCAACTTTGAGGATTTTCAGGCCAGACGGGCAAAGATAAGATATCGCAGCAAGAAAGGACTCTCTTTCGTTCATACCTTAAATGGCTCAGGAATTGCTCTGGCGAGGACGGTGGTGGCGATACTGGAGAATTACCAGCAGAGGGACGGCTCGGTAATTGTGCCTGAGGTCCTCCGGCCCTATCTGAATGGAATTGAGGTAATTAAAAAGGAGAACAATGGGAAATATTTCTCTTAAGGACTTATTAGAAACCGGGCTTTATTTTGGACATCAGAGCAAGCAGTTTGATCCCCGGATGATTCCCTATATCTTCGGGAAGAGGCAGGGGATTTATATCATCGATTTAGAAAAGACGGCCAAAAAATTGGAGGAGGCCTGTCAGTTTATTAAAGAATTGGCTGCAGAGAACAAGAAGATTCTTTTTGTCGGCACAAAGAGACAGGCCCAGGAGGCGATTGTTGCCGCAGCAAAGCGCTGCTCTATGCCCTACGTAAGTTCCCGCTGGTTAGGGGGAACACTTACCAACTGGGAGGCAATTCGTTCCAGAGTTGGACGTTTAGAAGAGATCGAAAACTTAGAAAAGGAGGGGCATTTTTCTCTCTTGACCAAAAAGGAGGCGGCTTTGCTTTTAAAGGAAAAGAACAAACTGCTCCGTAATTTAGAGGGAATTCGTGAGCTAAAGGAATATCCGGCAGCCATCCTCATCATTGACATTAAGAAGGAAGCGAATGTCGTGAGAGAGGCAAAAAGGCTTAATATTCCGGTGGTAGCGGTGGTGGATACCAATTCCAACCCCGAGGAGGTGGATTACCCTGTTCCCGCAAATGATGATGGGGTCAAAGGAATTAAATTTCTCCTGGAGAAATTTGCCGATAGTGTCCTGGAAGGAATAAAAGAAAAAGGGGAAGTAAAGAAGGTAGAGGTCGAAAAGAAGGAAAAGGAGATTAAAGTAGAGGAGAAAAAGAAAGCGGCAGTTATTCCCAAGAGAAGACCAAAGCCCAGACCAAAAATACGGGTAAAGCTGAAGAAAAAAGAGAAGGAGAAGGAAAAAAAGGAGATATAAAGAAAATGAAGGTTGAAACCTCTTTAATTAAGGAAATGAGGGAGAAAACGGGTCTGCCAGTAATGGATTGTAAAAAGGCATTGGAAGAGGCGGATAACAATTTAGAAAAGGCTTTTGAGATTCTAAAGAAGAAAGGGGTTGAGATTGCCCTTAAAAAAGGAGAAAGAAAAACTTCTCAAGGTCTTATTTCCTCTTATATTCATACCAATGGGAGGTTAGGAGTGTTATTAGAAGTTAATTGTGAAACCGACTTTGTAGCCAAAACCCAGGATTTCAAGGAATTGGTGAGAAACCTCGCGCTTCAAATTACTGCCATGGCGCCAATGGGGGTTGAGCGAAAGGATATTTCCCCCGAAATCATTAAAGAGAGAAGGAAATGGTGGGATGAGAAATTCTCCGCGAAACCCGAAAAGATCAGGGAAAAAATTATTGAAAATAAATTAAATGATTTTTATAAGGAAAAGGCTCTTTTAGAACAAACATTTATTAAGGATGAGAATATCACAATTGGCGA
>DAOVGU010000086.1 GCA_030672255.1 bacterium | reverse complement strand
ATCACCAAGGTTATTCTCTCTCCTAACCAGAACCAGGCAATGATTATCGTTACTAAAGGGGCAAGGTATTGTAAAGGGGAAAGCAAACTGGCATCTATAAACTTTAGCCCCTGGAACCAGAAGACAAAACCCAAGCCAGTCGGAATGAGTCCTAAATAGATTCCCACTAAAAAAGCTCTCTGGGTAAAGTAAAAGGGAACTTTCATTAGGAGAACGGTCAAAAAGAGAAGCACTGTCCCAATAAGAGAAGCATTCAATGTAGTAAGAAGTGCCCCATACTTTCTTGTTGGTTTTTTTCCCAAGACGGTGTAAGAGGCCCAGCAAATGGCGGCTAAAAGAGCGAGAAAATTACCAAGGAGATATTCATCGCGGAAGACAGAAAAATTTGAGAAACTGCCATTAATAACAAAGTAGCAGCCCAAAAATCCCATAATGACACCGGAAAATTTAAGAAGAGTCAATTTTTCTTTGAGAAAGAGGGATGCAATAAAAAGGACAAAGATAGGGCTACTATTCATTAGAACGCTACTGTTGATAGCTAATGTATATTTAAGAGAGGTGAAAATAAAAATACTCATTCCGTAGATGCCCGTCAATCCCAAGAGAAAGAAACGAAAAAAATTATCTTTAATCAGGGCAATCTCCTTTATTTTGCCTTGAAGAGCAAGAATAACCAATAGGAATAATGAGGCGAAGAGAAAACGAAAAAATGCAAGAAGTATAGGGTGAATCTCCCCATTTTTCAAGACCAGCCGACCAAGGATAAAAACTGTCCCCCAAAGAATAGCGGCAAAACTTCCGTAAAGAAATCCTTTTATCTTCATCCTTATTTTTACACCCCCTCCCCTCGAGGGGAGGGGTAAGAGGGAGGGTGATAGTTACGAAGTTCTCTCGTTAATTTGAACTACCCTGGCGGTAAAGCTCCTTCTTAAAAATTGCTTAGAAATCTTTCTAAAATTTGGAACCTCATCGCTGAAGAAAAACCGATGTCTCAGAGAGGTAGTCGGTCTCTGCAAAACTCCCCTCTCCTCCAGGAATCTTCTGCTCTCTGAGAGAACCTCTTTAGCAGAATCAACAAGGGATACTTTTTTCCCCATTTCTTTTCCAATTACATTCTTTAGAAGGGGATAATGGGTGCAACCCAGAATTAAGGTATCAATGCCTTTCTTTTCTAATTTTTTAAGATAGAAATGGGCAATCCTCTCGGTAACTTTATCCTTTAACCAATTTTCCTCCACCAGAGGAACAAATAAGGGACAGGCCCGGACAAGAACAGAGACTTTAGGGCGATGTTGATGAATCAATTCAGGATAGGCTTTGCTCTTGATTGTCGCCGCTGTTCCAATAACGCCAATCCTATTGTTTTTTGTAATTTTCAGAGCTTTGGTCACGGCTGGTTCCAAAACTCCAATAACCGGAACCTTGCTTTCTTTTCGTAGAACAGGAAGAGCAAGAGCCGAGATGGTATTACAAGCAACAACAATTAGTTTGGGATTAAATTGGAGGAGAAAATGAAGAGTCTCGCGACCAAATCTAATTACCGTAGCCTTTGATTTAGAACCATAAGGAACTCTGGCAGTATCTCCAAAATAGACTATTCCTTCCTCGGGCAAAGAGGATAGAAACTGCCCCACAACGGTAAGTCCTCCAATACCGGAGTCAAAGATTCCAATTGGTCTCTGCTTCCTGGAAATAACGGATGATTGCTTTGTAAAGCGTTTCGGCGATAACTTGTCTGACATGAGGGTCCCTTAAATTAGCCTCAATATTGGGATTACAGATAAAGCCTATTTCCGCAAGGACAGAAGGCATCTCGGTATACTTAAGCACATAATAATTCCTCTCCTTAACTCCCCGATTCGGGGTGATTAATCTCTTGGATAGTTCCTCCTGAATTAAACTGGCCAATCTTCTACTTTCCTCTAAGACATAGCCTTCGTTTAAATCACCGATAATTACCCCTAAATCGGCCTCATTCGTTACATCAACATCATCAACATTTCCATAGTTGGTTGCTTTTGAACGAGGGCAGTAGGTCTCAAAACCATCGGCAGTCCATCGGTTATAACGGGCAGAATTGGTATGGATGGAGAGAAAAATGTCCGCTTTTTTCTGATTGGCCAATTTAACCCTTTTACCCAGGTCTACTCTTGAAGTTGCCCCAAGATGTCGGTCATCTTTACGGGTCATCAGGACGGTCAATTCCTTCCTCTTCATCAGGAGGTTATTAAGTCTTAAAACAATATCTAAATTCACATCCTTCTCTCTCAATCCATATTCACCGATAGCCCCCGGGTCTCTACCTCCATGGCCAGGGTCAAGCATAACGACCTTTTGGGATGTTGATTTTGTGGATGAGGCAATGGCCGTCTCAATTGAAGGGGATTGCCGGGAAGGACCAAGCGCTTCTTCGATGGAGGGAATAGATTTTTCCTCTTCATCAGGAGAAACCTCCAAACTCCCTAAAACCTCCTTCATTGGAGCAAGAGGAACAACAAACATCCCCTCAATAAATTGGGGAGGAGGCTCAATCTTTCTGAGCTTGCCATTAACTAAAATATCACGGCATCCGGCAATTAAGGAAATTGTGTGATTTTGGTAAAAAAGAAAAGCTCTCCCTTCAGAAATGCCGAAATTTAATCTCGCTTCTAAGAGCCTTGCTAAATCATCCAGAGGGATGAACCTCGTTCCTTCCTTGATGTAAGTGGAGATATCATTCTCTTTAATTTTTTCATCTAAATCAACCTCTGCTGCCAAGAGAAATGGTATAAAAAAAATCATTATTAAAAAGGATATAGTAATTTTCTTCATGATCTAGTAATTTCGTTCTTCTGTAATAGATAGTTAAGTTTTTCGAAATGATATTTTACTCCTTTTCTTGGCATCCTGTCAATTTCATCTTTTTTCTTATTTTCTTAGCCATTTTGTTATTTCTGCAAGAGCAAATACTGCTAAAAATACCTGCTCTTTCATTTTATCTCGTATCTCAATAGAGGTTAGGGAGTCTATAAATTCTAAGTTAATTTTCAGTTGCTTACTCTCTGCCTTTTTCTCAGCAACACTGCCAGCAATCATGCGGCAAATCTGATTTTCTTTTAATAGAGCTAAACGATAATCTTCCTCCTCGTAAACCGAGAGTAAGCTTTGAGTCAGATTTTCTAATTCACTCCGTTGCTCTCTTGGTAAATTCTTTGCGTTCGTTCTTATACCTTTGATGAGATGTTTAACTTCTAAACCCGGAATTTTTCTTTCCTCAGACAAAGACAAATAAAACCTTCCTGGTTTTCCTAACAAATCTCCCATAGCAATAAGCACCTCACTGGCAGCCGTGGAACATTTCATCTTCGCATAGACCCTCAGCATATCTTCTAAAGCCTGATGACTGCCTAATTTACTGAGTGCCCAGGCAGCATCTGCTATAATAATTTCTTCACCACTCTCTTTTAACAATTTACCCAGTGGTTCTATTGCTTCTCTGTCTCCAATCTTACCAAGAGCACGGATAACACTGCTTTTAAAATAGATATCACTACTTGACAAGTTTTCGATTAAATGAGGTACTGCCTTCTTACTTCCTATTTCTCCCAAGGCCCAAGCTGTTTGAGGTTGAACCTTGGTATTTTTATCTCTCAATTTTTCTAATAACACCTCTACTGATTGAAGATCGCCAATTCTACCTAAAGCCCAAGCGGCTTCTTGTCTTACTTCCAAGTTGGGATCGCTTAAAGCTTCAATCAATCTGTCAACAGCTAATCTGCTTTTTGCCTCTCCAAGTGCTTTTACTGCCTTTGCCCTCCTTTTCTCTGAAAGGTTTTGAGAAAGCAGGGTAAGGTTAACAACTACCCTAAACGGCTGCAAGGTTCTAATCTGTTTTATAAGATAACCTGCAGTTTTTTCTCCGTGCTCAACAACCCTCCTCAAAAAATACAGGGGGAAAATATATAGAATAGTAGAGGCGATAAAAACAGAATGAATACTCAATATATTTAAGTGCAAGAAGGGGATGTTCAATCCGCCAAGTCTCTGGGCCATAAATCCACCAGTTATCGCAGCTATAGCAGTAGAGATACCAACAGCAACATTAGCAGCTGCTATATAAGATGGCCTTTTATCTTCTGGAGATAGTTTTAAAAGGAGATTGAGATTGGATAAAATTGCACCTGCGCCAAAGATACCTCCAAAAAAGTAAAGGAAAGGAATGATAGCGATATGGTCAGTCCTATTAAAAAGCCAGAGAATAGGTAGAAATGCCATACCCCAGGTAGAAATGGAAAGAATTGATTTATTCCCGAATTTATCTGCCAGGTATCCCCAAAATTTCATAGATAAGGCATTAGCCAGGCTAGCAATGACTATGAAAATCGCTATTAAGGAGTAACTAATCTTCAAATTTTCAATCATAAATACTGCTACGAAAGGAACCAATATACCTTGAGCAAAAGATAAACTCACCCTGAATAAAACGAATTTCTTAAAGTTGAGGTTTCTGAACGGGATTTTTATTAAGGAAGAAAACGATACCAACCCTTTGCTCTTTTTGCTTGGTGGTTCCGGCATCTTTTTTAATGCTAGAAGAGAAAATAGACCTAATATTATTCCCCCGGCAAAGGCAGTAGTGAAACCATTGACATTGGAAAAACGATCTAGGTATCGACCAATAGCTAAGGAGATAATTATACCGGTTAATCCAGTAGCCATATTCATACGACCAAAAAAACGTCCACGGGTTTTTTCTGGAACAAGGTCAGATAACCAAGAATACCAAGGGGCAGTGCCTAAACAACCCAATAAATGAGAAATAGCAACAATAGTGATTACTCCCCAGATTAAAGCACCTTGCTTGCTCTCTGGTGCGAAGTGTGGCAATCCAACAATAAACCACCATAACATCATTTGAATGCCAACTGCCAACACAACAATTTTTTTACGGTGGATTCCTTTCTCAACGAGGTAAGCTCCAGGAGTTTGAGACATCAGAGCAAATAGGGTGCAGAGAGCTGTTAAGGCTCCTATTTGAAATTTACTTCCGCCCAATTTTAGAATAAAACCGGTGAGAAAAACCCCTGCGGTAATCACAGTAAAGGCGTTAATAAAAGAAGCAACAAAAATAGAATTGTTCATTCCTGTTGCTCGCTGACGAGGGGTTAATATGGGATAGGAATTTGCAGTCATCTACCTACTTGGCAGATAGTAAGGATATTTTGTAAAGTAGTATGGTGGTACATGAACAGGTGCAGCTACTTCACTGGCAGTTACGCTGAAGGATTTACCATTGGTCAGGAAAAGAAGCCCCTTTGGTTCTATCTTCTTCTTGCTATATCTATAAGGTCTATTGGAGAAGTTAGCTATTACTTCTGTGCCATCAGCAAATCGGCTCATCTGCACATCCTCAGTATGGTAAAGCCCTTCTTCATCTACCCTTATGGCCGGAGACGTTAAAAACTTATGCTCGGTCATTTCCTCAAGATAACTCGCACGCATTTGCCTGCTCATGATAAGACTTCTCTTGCTAAAATCATCAGGGCACATACCATATAAAGGAAGGTGTAATGGCTCGCAGTTCTCAATTAAAAGTTCACTTCCCCAATCCTCCAACCAACCACCGGCATTGAAACTCAGGATGGAATCATGGTAAACCAGATGAAACAGAGGAACGGGTATTATTGGTGTTTCTATAAGAGAAGCTCCTACCAGATTGAAATATGCTTCCAAAGGGTAGATACTGAAATAAGCACCCATATCTACTGTATCACAGAGTGATTCGTGAGGCAGAGACTCAGTAGCCACTGCACCAAAGATTCTTTTTGTATACGTGAGCAGCTTACGTCGATAATTTATATCCTGCTCCATAGTCATCGGGTGAGAGGGGTGATAACAATTATATGGAGCTAATGCTCCCTCAATATCCACATAGATTGCTCCGGGACCTATTTCCTTTTTTAACTTTGGCAATTTTTGTTTTGCCCATCGTATTCTCTCTGGTGTACAGATGAGACGGTCGCCATAAAGCCAGATAGATTGAAGAGACCCATCCTTATGGGTAAGTAATATAGATGGGTCCTGAATGATGTTTCCATCTTTGTTTAGGGGGCCTTTGCCTCGGGTAAGCATGCAGAACTGAATGTAAACACCACAGCGAAAACCAGGTGACAGTGATTTGGCATAAGATTCTACCTCTTTGAGAGTTGGTTGTTCTTTACCAGCCTGTAGCCTGGTAGGGTCAATAGTAGCATAAATCGTCATGCGGTCAAAGCCATACTGCTTTGCTTGTGCAAAGTGCTGCTGGAGGGCATAGCTGTTATTTAGACTACGTCTTTGACCTACTACTGCCCCAATAAGGTTGTTCACTTCAGGGGATTTTTGCACCTTTTCTTTTAGGCTAACAAACCGCCCTGCATCAACAATTGTCTTTCTGTAGGTTTTGGCTATATCCACGTAATTTGCTGAAGGGAGGAAATAGTAATCTACCTCGCGAGGATAAGTTAGCCTTTTTGCTTCAAACAAAAATGAGGGGGTTACCGAATAAAGATTGTCTTGATTGAGTTTTACTTTTAGCTTGGCATCAAATGGTGTTTTGATAACCGCTGCCATTCCTCTGTTGTCCCGCACAACTCCAAAGAAGGCCATACTTAAGCCACCGCCACTGTTAGACCGATAAAACATAGGACTTATATTTTCCGGTTTTCGCTTCGGGTTAAAGTCTATAAGTGAACCTATCCCAAAAGGTATGACCAGATAACCCCTTTCGCCCGCAGTAGCAAAGCCAAAATTATTGGGGAACTCTATATCTACCATACTTTCATCTGGAAAAGTGGGACCGAATGGTTGCCAGCGACCTCCCTCCCTCTTGGTAAAATCCACTTTCCTGGGTGGATTAAATCTTATTCTACTTGTTGGAATGCCTTTTACTGAGTCTATTCTGAAACGAAGGCGATTTCTCTGCAAAAGAATTGATGCTTTCACCTCAATCTTTCCTTTGGCAGTTATCTTAAATCCACCGTTGAACGGCTGGCAGGACATTTTTACTCCAGCCAACAACTCTTTTTTTTCTTTTCCTTTGCTTGTTGCTATAAGCAAAGGGAAATTGCTTTTCCATACCATCCCTGTTTTTCTTTCAACTACCACAATCTCTTTTGCTTCCTTCCCTATATGCACTTCAACATCCTTATTCTTTTTAACCATTATATC
>DAOVGU010000124.1 GCA_030672255.1 bacterium | reverse complement strand
TTTTAGCTCGATGAATCGAGCAACTACAGCAGGTTGCAAAGATGTAGTACTTTGTAACATTAATTTTAATACGTTTTGTCATGCCTGTGAAAACAGGCATCCAGCCCCTGATTTAATCAGGGGTTATTGGATTCCTGCTTCCGCAGGAATGACAGACTTAAAGAAGTGCATCAAAACTTATGTTACAATGCAGTAGTTGCCTCATTTATGAGGCTTTCTTATTAATTTATAGACGGACTCCAGTTTTCTTCTGACCTTCTCTGAAGGCTTAAGTTCTAAGGATTTTGCAAAAGATGCCAGAGCATCTAAATAGAGACGGCTTTTGCAATAAACCTCCCCTAAATGTTCATATATCTCCGGGTCCCTCTCCAAAGTGGCCGCTTTCTCCAAAAGGGTTCTTGCTTTTTTTATCTTCCCCATTTTGAAATAGACCCAGCCTAAACTGTCTAAATAGGCTCCATTATCGGGTTCTAATCTTACCGCTTTCTTTACTAATTTCTCCGCTTCTTTCAGGTTAATACCTTCTTCAGCATAGAGATAGCCGAGGTAGTTTAATGCGAGGTGGCTGTTGGGATCCAACCTTATCGCTTCCTTTAAATGACCGATTGTCAGCTCCTTTTGCTCCTCCTTATCCAAGATTAAAGCAAGATAAAAATAGATAGTAGCATTCTTCTCCCAGGAAAGAACCTTTTTTAAGAGGAGTTTGGCTGAATTTAATTTCTCCTCATGGTAGTAAACAAAGGCTAAACTGCAGTAAATCTGCCAATCCTTAATTCCCAAATCTATTGCTTTCTCAAGAATTTTTTTTGCTTTTTCCTTCTCATCTATCTCTAAGTAGAGACGTCCAAGTTGTTGATAAATGAGAGGATTCTTTTCGTTCAGATCCAGGACCCTCCGATACTGAGTAATTGCTGAAGGATACTTCTTTTGCTTTTCATAAATGATGGCAAGAGCAAGGTGTGCTTTAAGAAAGTTTGATTCAAGTTCGATAGCCTTCCTTAGTTCTCCTTCCGCTTCCTCACGCCTGTTAGACTGCTCTAAAAGAAGTCCATAGTTGTAGTGAAAAACCGCATTTTCCGGGAAAAAAGTTATGATTCTCCGGTAGAGTTGAAGGGCTCTTGGAAGATTTCCTTTCCTGGTATAAAGGTCAGCAAGAGCAAGCCATGAAGAAGTATCTTTGGGAAACAACTGCACTAATTTTTCATATTGCTCTATCGCTAAATTTACATTTTTTTGGATAAGATAAAGAAGCGCCAGCCCCTGAAGTGCTCTTTTGTTCTCCGGATCCTTTTTTAGAGCAAGGAGGAAGAATTTTTTTGCTCTTTTCAAAGAACCTACCTTTAGGTAGGCTATAGCTAATCTACTCAGGATTTCTCCCGAGGAAGGGTCACTGGCAAGAGCCTCCTGATAATAGGAAATAGCCTCTTTGCTCTTTCCTTCATTTTCGTAAAGCAGGCCCTGAGAATAGAGCTTATAGGCAGTATCTTGATTAAGATAGATTTTACCTACAGCACATCCAGAAAAAAAGATGAGGGAAGAAAGTAATAAAAAAATAAACCTTTTCATTCTCTATCTTTTTCTCTTCTTATGCCTCTGGGCACGCAGTCTCTTCTTTCGCTTATGCTTTGCTATCTTTGCCCTTTTTCTCTTTTTTCCGCAAGGCATTTTCCCTTCTCCTTAACAAATAACCTTATTCAATGGATACTCAATAATTCCCTGGCCACCAGCCTCTTTAATCCGGGGAATGAGGTCTTTTACTTTCTCCTTCTCAACGATCACCTCCACCGCACACCAACCTTCTTCGCTTAAGGAGGAAATTGTCGGTTTACGCAGCGCCGGTAAAACGGAAAGAAGTTTTTTTAATCTCTTTTCTTCAATGTTGAGTTTCAGCCCCACCTTCTTCTCGGCTAACAAAGCGCCCTCTAAAAGTAGTCCAATAGCCGAGATCTTTCTTCTCTTCCAGGGATCCTGAAAACTTTTTCTATTAGCAATAAGTCTTGTGGTCGATTGGAGAATAGTTTCAATAATTTTTAGATTGTGGGCGGCAAGAGTTCTCCCGGTCTCGGTAAGTTCGCAGATAGCATCGGCTAACTTACCCGCCTTGATTTCGGTAGCCCCCCAGGAAAATTCCACTTTTGCCTCCTTTACTCCCTTTTTCTTTAAATAGTCTTGAGTAATATTGACAAATTCTGTGGCAATACTCTTTCCCTCTAAATCAGAAATTTTCTTAATGGCAGAGCCTTTTGGGACGGCGATCACTAACCTGACCGAACCAATGCCGCTTTTGGTATAGGGGAGTTCTTTTATTTCCTTAACCTTTGCTTTTGTCTCCAAAATCCAATCCTTTCCTGTGATCCCGCTGTCTAAAGCTCCTTTCTCCACATAACCGGGTATTTCCTGAGCCCTGATTAAAGAGACCTCCAGTTCCGGATCGGTTGTAGAAAGCAGATAAGACCTCTCCTCTACTTTCAATTGGTAACCCGCTTTTTTAAAGAGCCCAAAAGTAAAATCCTGAAGACTCCCTTTCGGTACTCCAATTTTTAACTTTTTCATTTCTTTTTACTAACCACGAGATTTCACAGAAATGTCATTGCGAACGAAGTGAAGCAATCCGACAAAGTCGTTGCGAGCGTGAGCGAAGCAATCTCACTGCGATCGCCACGTCCGCCAAGGCGGACTCGCGACGCTTCGCGGATTGCCACGGCCTTCGGCCTCGCAATGACAACTATGCTGTTATCTGTGTTAATCTGTAGTTTAGTCTTTAATTTTTTCTTCGAAGACTCCTATCTTTCTATACTTTTCATATCGTAGCTCTAAGAGCTGATCGGTGGGAATCTGATTTAATTTTTCCAAACTGTCTTTTAGTGCTTCCTTAACATTATCAATTGTTCTTTTTGGATCTCGATGTGCTCCTGCCAGAGGTTCTTCAATAATCTCATCAATAATCTTCATCCGGAGAAGATCTGCGGCAGTAAGTTTTAATGCTTTCGCTGCTTGCTTTTTTGCATCCTGGCTCTTCCAAAGAATTGCGGCACAGCCTTCCGGAGAGATAACAGAATAGATGCTATTTCTTAACATTGAAATTCGATCAGCCAGCCCAATACCCAAAGCACCACCACTACCCCCCTCACCAATAATAATACAGACAATAGGAGTGCGCAGAGAAGAGATTTCCATTAAATTCTCAGCAATGGCTTTCGCTTGACCTCTCTCTTCTGCCTCTATCCCGGGATGAGCACCCGGGGTATCGATCAATGTTACCACCGGGATATGGAAGCGTTCGGCCAATTTCATCAAGCGCAACGCTTTCTGGTAGCCTTCGGGATGAGCCATTCCAAAATTCCGTGCCAAATTCTCCTTAGTATCCTTTCCCTTTTGATGGCCAATGACTACGATACTTTTGCCATCAAATTTTCCCAATCCTCCAATAATTGCCGGATCATCCCCGGTATATCTATCCCCATGAAGTTCCACAAAATTTTCAATCAAGGCCTTGATATAGTCAGCGGTATGAGGTCGATCCGGGCACCTCGCCAACTCCACCTTCTGCCAGGGGGAAAGGTTGGAAAAGACCGCTTTTTTTCTCTCTTCTAACCTTTTCCTTAATTTTGTCAGCCTTTCACTATAGTCAAGATGTTTTTCCTTACCTATCTTCTCTAACCTCTCAATCGCCCTTTCCAGCTCAACGATCGGTTTTTCAAATTCTAACATTAAAGTATTTTTGGTACCTGGAAATAACTGCCCTTTTTTCCGGGAGCATTGGCTAAGGCAGTTTTCTGATCTAACCCCTTATGCACCCTATCCTTGCGAAAGCGATTAACGATCGGCAAAATATGGGAAGTTTCTTTAACCTTCTCCGTAGGTAAAGCCTTCAACTTCTCCAGATAGAGCAGAATTTCCTCTAAATCCCTTCGATATTTTTCTATCTCCTCTTTGCTCAATCTAATTTTGGCAAGGCGACTAATATAATCTACATCCTCTTTACTAATTTTAGCCATATTGATTTATTTTACTCGGCTTTGCTTAATCTGTCAACTTTTGATTGACACCTTCGGTATAGTCTGCTACAATAACAAAATATATGGTCGAATTGGAGAGGCAATTAAAGATTATTCAAAAAAATACGGTAGAGATTCTGCCGGAGAGGGAACTGATTGAAAAATTAAAGTCCTCTTTAAAAAAGAAGAAACCCCTCAGGGTTAAATATGGGATTGACCCTACTGGCGCCGAGATTCATCTGGGACACACCGTTCCCATCAGAAAATTAAAGGATTTTCAGGATTTAGGCCACAAGATCATCTTTCTTGTTGGTGATTTTACCGCAAGAATTGGTGATCCTACCGGAAGAAATGAAACCAGACCAATACTTTCCAAACCACAGATTGAAGAAAATCTTCGTGGTTATAAGCAACAGATCAGAAAGATTTTGAATCTGAAGAAAACGGAATTCCGCTATAATTCAGAGTGGCTCGCCAAACTGAAACTGGAGGAACTGTTAAAACTGTCCAGCAACTTCACCATCGCCCGGATTTTAGAGCGGGATGACTTCTTTTTAAGATATAAGAGCGGCAAACCAATTTTTATGCAGGAATTTCTCTATCCTCTGATGCAGGGATATGATTCGGTAGTTTTAAATAGCGACATTGAGCTCGGGGCAACGGAGCAGAAATTTAATCTTCTTGCCGGTAGGACCCTGCAAGAAGTCCTCGGAAAAGAGCCCCAGGTAATCATCACTGTCCCCATCTTGGAAGGGACCGACGGCAAAAAAAAGATGAGCAAGAGCTTTCATAATTACATTGGGATTAATGAGAAACCGGAAGAAATCTACGGAAAATTGATGTCCATTCCAGATTCTCTGATGAAAAAATATTTCCATTTACTTACCGAGCTCTCGGAGAGAGAAATATTTAAACTTCTAAAAAACCCTCTCTTAGCAAAAAAGAGGCTGGCGGCTTCCATTGTGGAAAATTACTATGAAAAGAGAAAGGCAGAAAAAGCAGAGAAACATTTTGAGACAATCTTTCAGAAGAGAAAAGTTCCCGAGGAGATGCCGGTCTTGCAGTTAAAAAGGGAAAATCTTAAAGAAGGAAAGATCTGGATTGTAAGATTGCTCTGTTTAACAAAGTTAACTACTTCCCATAATGATGCACGACGTCTTATTTTACAAAAAGCGGTTTCCTTAAATGGAGAAATTATTACCAACCCGGATTTAGAGATTGAACTGAAAGAAGAATCAATCCTTAAACTCGGAAAACGCCACTTCATAAAGCTAAAGACAACTTGACATTTAGCTCAACAAAATAACCATCAATCCCAGATCGAGATCGAATAGCCAGGTGCCAACAGTGGTAAATACTCAGTGAACACCGTACCAAAAGGTAGTCGCAACCTTTAGGTTGCGCAGGCGCAGGATGAATCCTGCGGCTACCAGCCTACGTCTACTTGAAAATAACGTACTTTACTGAATATTTACCAACAGTGTCAAGACTGAGCAGCATGGGATCAGGTGTCTTTCTTCTTGTACCGTACCCAAAGCTGCAGGTCCTGAAGAACAGGCTTGGCTGTGCTGCCCGGCTGGAGCAGGATCTCAAAGCGGTTCACGCCTTTCCTGACGAACCCGGGGTTAACCGAGTACTCCACCCACCATTCAGACTTCACGCCGCCGCTCAAGGGCTTGTCATTGAGTTTCACGGACAGGTCCGCCGCATCGGGCAATCCCTTCACGCGCAGACGAAGCGTCACCTCCGGCACAAGCCCCTTCGACTTGCTTTCCCGCACATGCTGGCCCACGCGAAGCTCTACGGTTGCGGCCTCGCCCGACTTGAGGGCCAAGGGGAGGCACGCCGACAGAAGCTGCCGATTTACAAATCTCTCTCCGTTAGCAAGCCATTTATTGATGCACTTGTAATAAGAACCAACGGGGTTCATCCCGTCTCTGCAATAGAGCTTGTCCATGGTTTCAAGTGTCTTCGGATCTCCCAACTCGCGCCAGAGGGGACTGCGTGATATGAAATAGTTGAATGTATAGACGCCGTCGGCGCCTGAATCCCACACGTTCATAGCGTTTGCCCGGTAGCGGTCGCATAGGATCCTCTTATCTTTGACCCATACCCGGGCCGCGCTCAGACATGGATACACCGCCACATCATACTTGTGTGCTAACTGAACGCTCACCTGCCATGGATTCAAACGGTACCAGCCGCTTACCACGAGAATATCAATCAGATCTTCTTCCATCCAAGGGATGATATCGAGGCCGATGGCCGCGCAATGCCCGACAGAATCCGGCACGCGCACAGCCACCAAAATGGGTCGGCCCCTCTTAATGCCCACTCTCTCCGTCATCTTTCTAATGCGGCGTATCATGCTGGTCATCATACCGCGCTCCTCCTGTCCTACATCCTGCCCCATGGCTTGAGACCTAAAAAAGAGAGGGGTACGGAAGAAATCCAATTCGACTCCATCAACATCGTAGTTTTCGCAGACTTCTTGGATGTACTGGAACGCCAGGTCTCGGATTTCCTGCCGCCCATAATCCACAGCTGACCATCTGCCGTACTTCGGCCGTTTCGTTTCACTTCCCACGAGCCACTCCGGGTGGTCTTTCTTCAACTTGGAAATTACCAACGGCCCCCACCAGCAATCCGTAAACGCGTCGTGCGTGTCGTTCATCCGCATGGACCAGAAGACCTCAATCTTGTTCTTTTTACAGAACTCAACCATGATTTTGAGTGGATCCGTACCCTGTTTGATGAAATCTGCAGTCTTGTTCCTGGAATAGCCTCCCCATTTGTTCTTCGGATGCCTGGGATTTGCCGTTGTGTCAAAGATCTCCCCTACCTTGGTGTTGTGGGTGAAAAGACAGAATCCGGTGCCCCACGTGCAATAAAAGATCGAGTCCACCTGTGTCCCAAGCAGGGGGGTTGTTCGGCAGTTAAGAAGCCCTTTTGCTGTGGCTTTGGTGAGGGATTTTACAGGCTCGTTGCCATCGTTGTTGAAAATGATCCGCCGCTTGCGATACGCAGCTTTCTTCCTCTCTCGCTTCAGTTCCTCTATGTTCGTTACTTTCACTCTTTTCCTCCCCTCCAGCTCCTTCCGCTCCTGCCCATCTTACCAGACTTAACAACAATACTACCCCTAATACTGCTCTTAGTTTTGTCATAATTCTTTCCTCCCATTTTTAATTACTTCTTACTTTAATTCTGCTATACATATGTCCTGACCTGTTCCCCACTCAGGCCGTAAATAGAAAAGATACCTATCTCCTATCTTATCCACTTTAACATAATCCTGAT
>DAOVGU010000009.1 GCA_030672255.1 bacterium | reverse complement strand
AATATTTAAGCAATAGGTTCTGATCGGTTCTCAATCCTGCCTTGGCGGTAATCAATTGGTAAATATCGGTCTGGGTCAATTTAATTCCATTAACTACATAAAAATCTTCCTTAATTTTGGCATTTTTACTCATAATGTTGCGCTTTAGAAGTTCGGCAAGTAGGTCTATCAGGCCTGAGCCACATATGCCTTTAGGATAAACATCTCCAATGGTATGATATATTATCTTACCATCCCTGATCGTTATGTCCTTTATCGCTCCCTGAATAGCACCCAATCCAGAAGAGATGGTAGCTCCTTCATAGGCTCCACCAGCGGCACAGGAAGCGCTGATCAACCTCCGGGAATTGCCTAAAATTACCTCTCCATTTGTACCGATATCTATTGTCATACAAATGCCTTCATTTTTATACATCCCGGAAGCCAGAACATCAGCGACAGCATCTGCTCCGGCGTGACCGCCAATAAGAGGCGCTCCATATACTTTACCCCCAGGATTGATTTTAAGGCCTATTTCCCTTGCTCCTTTTATCACCGGCTCTTTGTGAGCAGATTCATAGGGCTTAATTCCTAAAGTAGAAATATCTATCCCAAAAAATATATTCCTCATCGTAGAATTACCCACTACCACCGCCTCATAGATGTAATCGCAGATAGTTTCCCCTCTTCTTGATTCAATCTCTTTTAAAGATTCATTTATTCCCTTAATCACTCTCTCCTGCACTTCCTTTAACCTTATTTCCCTTTCCTCTCTGGGGCAATATTCATTCTTTTCTTTATTCACCATTGTATATTCGATGCGGGAGATAACATCATTTCCATATAAAATCTGGGGATTGGTTTTGGCGATTGTCGCCAAAATATTGCCGTTCTCCAGATTTACTAAATCAAATACTACAGTTGTTGTGCCGACATCGATTGCCAGACCATAGATTTTTCCGTGATAGTCATCTACTATTTCTTCATCATAGAGCACCTTTTTGCCTTTAGTGAGAACTAAGGTCCTGGGAGCAAAAAGTTTCTGGTGAACATGAGGGGATAGGGGTATCTCCTTTTCGGTCACCGTTTTTAGAATTTGATACTTACCAAATTCTTTGATAAGTACTCTCATATCCTTGACGTCTTTGATTATTCTGGCCTGGCAGGCCAGTCTTTCTCCCGGGGGAAGGAAAAATTTCTTCTCGGCCTCAGTCAATTTGCCCAAATTTCCTTTACCTTTCTCCACCCTTACAACACATCTTCCACAGATGCCTTTTCCTCCGCATTCTGAGTTTATTTCTATATTCGCTTCTTTGATGTGGTCCAGAATAGTAAGCCCCTTATGCAGAGAAATTCCTTTCCTTCCTTTCTGATACTGGGGAAAATATATCTTACACATTTTTTTCTCCAGAGATTACTACAAAGCCACCTTTCCCATAATCTTTTGTAGGAATTTCTATCGCCTGAATCTCCTCTGGTAAATGAAAAATTGTTTGGTAAAAGGAGAAATTACTAAAGTTGTTATCCTCAAGTAATTTTACAATTTTCTTTACCGAGAAAAAATTTGCCTCCTTATAAAATGGGCTCTTCTTCTCCTGGTAAAACTTACCCAGGAAACTATCCTTATCAACAATACCAAGAATAATCCTCCCTTTGGCTTTTAGAACCCTGTTTGCTTCAGATATTACTTTCTCTGACTCCTCAGCGAAACATATCGTAATCGCAATCAAGATGTAATCAAATTTGTCCTTATAGGGAAGATCCTCCCCTTTTCCAATCCTTACATTTATTCCCCGACTTTTAGCGATTGCCGCCATTTTGATTGAAGGATCAATACCATCGGATATGCCTAAAACGGAAGCAAACCTTCCTGTGCCCACGCCGATTTCCAATCCTTTACCCTTCTTGGGTAAGACCTTTTTTATTGCCTCAACCTCAGAGAAATAAGCAAATCTATGCTTATCGTACCAGGCATCATACCTTTTCCAGTATTTATCAAAAATATTCTTCATAAGTCCAGATCTCCCCACCAGCCATCGTAGAACCTTCTTAAATGTTCACGAAATTCCTCGTCGGGAGAAGTTCTTTTAACCTCCTCTTTCTCAAAAGAGTAGCGATAACCCGCACAATAAGCCATTAACACCTTATTAGCGTGGTTGATTTTTTTAAACATCTCTTCGTACTCTTTCCTCTTTTTATCCTCGCATCTATCCGGATGATATTTAAGGGCTAATTTCCGATAGGCTTCCTTAATTTCCTTCAAGGTAGCTGTCTCCCCCAATCCTAAAATCTTTCTGCTCTTGTTAATCTCTATAAAATCAGCCATCTTGATTATTCTCCTTGCTAATTGCTCCTGTTTCACCCATAATTTATTAGCTGAGAGGGCAGGTTCCAGTTGGACAACTTGATAAATCTGAAGAACTGCTATTAGATGAAGTTCCAATTCCAAATGATGCCAATGCCTTCTCAATGTTTTTACTGCCACATTTCTGACATTTTAACTCTGGTCTTTCCGCAGTAACTCCGACTAATAAATCAAACTTCTTACCACAATCCTTACAGATATAACTGTAAACTGGCATTTCTTCTCACCCCCTTTAAGAATACTCCAAAAAGTCCCTCATAAATAAAAAATTAAGTATTCTTCGGTGTACTTTTTGGAGGCCTCAAAAGCATAAATTCCTTCAGGTAATCCCTGACAGATATTGCGGCAATTGTTGCCTCTCCGCAGGCCACAGCTATCTGACGCACCTTCTTTGCCCGCACATCACCTACGGCGTATATGCCAGG
>DAOVGU010000174.1 GCA_030672255.1 bacterium | reverse complement strand
ATGAATCATCATTTTCCCAAATATGCCTCTTCGGTAGCTCATCAAGGAAACAAATCATGGGCAGTAACAGAATCTTGTGGTGTTTATGGCAGCGGGTTGACTATTGCGCAAATGAAATGGCTGATTGATTATCAGTATGTGAGAGGTATAAACCTGACGCAGTTTGGAGGATATTGGTCGTCAACAAAAGGACGCTTTATGCCAGGTTGCCGCCCGAGATTCAATCCAATCAATCCATTAGCAAAGTATCTACGTCAATTTTACTCTTACGTAGCCAGGTTAAGCTATCTCTTGAGTTTGGGCGAACCCGCGATTGAAACAGCACTCTACTTTCCGGTAAGGGATATATGGGCTGGTGGTCCAGAACTAAATGAAGTTGTCCGATCACATGATATATTAGCAAAGCTACTCCTTGAACATCAATGTGATTTTGACCTGGTTGACGATGATGTGCTGGAGAAAAAATCGACAAAAATTGCAGATGGCAAATTGGAAGTAGGGCCAATGAGATACTATACTGTCTGTGTTTCAAAATCAGAATGGATGAGTAAAAAATCAAAAGAAAGGTTAGCTGAATTTACATCAGGAGGCGGCAAGGTTCTGTGGATAGATAATAAGAAAAATTCAGATAAGCCGAAAGGTAGTATATCCATAGAATTCCCAGAACTTACAGAACATATAAAACCATTAGTCAATATAATCCCAAAGAACAGTATGGTGAGGGTATGTAAACGCCATCTGACTGATGGTAATCTCTATTTCATTACTAATGAAGATACAAAAGAGATACACTGCACGGTCAAGTTTAATGAATCTCTTCCAATATTCAAGATTGACCCTGAGACCGGGAATTGCTACAAGCCATCCGAAGCGATTTATTCTAACGGAATGTGGTCTTTACCGATCAATCTCAAATTTGCTGGTTCCTGTATCATCTTTTTTACTAAAGAGAAGTTGCCTTTGGCTTCGGAACCTTTAAAAGCCGGAAAAGAGCTTTTTTCCATCAACAAAGGTTGGTTATGTCGTAAGCTAAAGGCATACCGCATTGGAGAACACGATTTTGAAATCGATGATAATCTAAACAAAAAGTCAATTCTTGTAGAACTCGGAGATTGGAGAGATAAACTGGGAGAAGATTTCTCGGGGGATGTAGAATATAGCGTAAGATTTAAATGTAGTAAAGATATGGTAGAAAAAACCTGCTTACTGGACCTGGGCAAAGTCCAGTGTGCCGGCGAAGTTATTCTTAACGGTAAAAGTTTGGGCAAGAAAGTATGGCCGCCTTTTTCATTCCCAATAAAGGGAATAATTAAGGAAGGAGAGAATAAGTTAGATGTGATAGTTACAAACACGATGGCTAACCAGTATGTTACTACCAGAGTATTTGATAAGTGGCCGGATAATATGGTCGGACCATATCACAAGATTGCATTGAACTTTGAAAGAGATTCATTGCCGAGTGGGCTTTTTGGACCGGTCAGAATCCTATCTGCTAAGGCTGCACAGAGGTGAGGTAAATATTCAGTAAAGTACGTTCCATCCTGTCATTGCGAGTCCGCCTCAGGCGGACGTGGCAATCCCATCTTGTCATTGCGAGCGAACAACCCCGTATTAAATACGGGGGAGTGTGGCAATCCCTCACTTCTTTGAGATTGCTTCGTCGTTTCACTCCTCGCAACGACTCCGTCGGATTGCTTCACTTCGTTCGCAATGACGTGGTTCACTGAGTATTTACGAGGTGAGAAGGTTTATTCCAAATTGGCGTGATGCTTAAGAAGGTCCCTGTTTGAAAGCCCCTGTCTTTTCTGCACAAACATTGCTACGACATCGCAAAATAGCAAAAGACTCTGTTCAAAGAGATTGCCCAGTGGCTGGAAGGATTTTGCCTCTTTAGAAGGACCCAATTTTGTCGGGGCGGGAATACAGACCACAATATCGGCAATCCTTGCTATCCTTGATTCCTTACGCGCGGTAATCAATGCAACCTGAGTGCCGATTTTCTTGGTAGTCTTTGCTACTTCTAAAGGGATGGTACTTTCCCCTGAGCCAGAGGCAACAATGAGGAGGTCCTTCTTTGTAGCCGGGGGCTCAATTATCTCTCCTACCACATGCACATCAACCTTCAAATGGTTTAATCTTTTGGCAAAGGCCTCCATCATCAGCATCGTTCTACCCGCCCCTGCTACAAAGACCTTCTCGGCAGAAAGGAGCGCCTCCACCAATCTTTTTACCTCTTTCTTTTTTATTGTAGAAAGAACATTTCCAATCTCTCCAACAACCTTATCCTTAATTTCGAAAAAATCCATCTATTTCTCTTCTTCCTTCTTATCCTCATCTACCTCTTTGTATTCGGCGTCGACCACATCCTCCTTCTTGCCCTTTGGCTTTTCTTTTTCTTCTTTCTTTTTTCCTTGTGCTTGAGCCTGCTGTTTCTTCTGTGCCTCTTTATAAAGGACTTCGGCTAACTTATGGGAGGCGGTAGAGAGCTCATCCATACTCTTTTTAATCTTTTCCTTATCCTTGCCCTCCAAATCCTTCTTCAGTTGCGAAACCTTTTCCTGAATCTTCTTTTTATCGGTTTCGGGTATCTTATTTCCATAATCTTTCAGGCTCTTTTCGGTGGTATAAATCAGGGTATCGGCCTGGTTGCGAAGCTCCACCTCCTCTTTCCTTTTCTTATCCTCATCAGAAAATTTCTCGGCCTCCTTAACCATCTTATCAATCTCCTCCTGGGAGAGTTTTTTAGCGGCGGTAATCTTGATTGATTGCTCCTTTCCCGTGCCTAAATCCTTGGCCGAGACATTAAGGATACCATTGGCATCAATATCAAAACTTACCTCAATCTGGGGGATACCACGGGGGGCGGGAGGAATTCCTGTAAGTTGGAATCTGCCCAAGGTTGTGTTGTCTGCCGCCATTGGGCGTTCTCCCTGGAGGACATTGATATCAACCGACGGTTGATTGTCGGCGGCGGTAGTGAAGATCTGGCTCTTTCCGGTAGGAATAGTGGTATTGCGTTCAATCAAGGGGGTTCTCACAGCACCAAGTGTTTCAATGCCTAAGGTTAGGGGAGTAACATCTAAGAGAAGAATCTCCTTCCCCTTCAGTTCTCCGGATAGAATTGCACCCTGGATGGCCGCACCCATGGCCACGCATTCCATCGGGTCAACTCCCCTTTCTACCTTCTTACCCACATAATTTTCCATAAAACTCTGCACAGAGGGCATTCTTGTGGGGCCACCAACCAAAATAATCTTATCAATATCCTTTGGTTCCAACTTGGCATCAGAGATTGCCTGGTCAATCGGAGCTTTGCATCTTTCTATTACCGGCTCAACCAGTTCCTCCAACTTTGCCCTTCTTAAGGTCATCGTAAGATGTTTTGGTCCGGTCTTATCGGCGGTGATAAAGGGCAGATTGATATCGGTGGTAAGGGTGGAGGAAAGCTCAATCTTTGCCTTTTCTGCGGCTTCTCTGACCCTCTGCATCGCCATCTTGTCATTTTTAAGCTTGATTCCGGTTTCCTTTTCAAATTCAGCGCAGATATAGTCAACGAGGTCATTATCCATATCTGTGCCGCCTAACTGGGTATCGCCCGAGGTTGCCTTTACCTCAAAGACACCTCCGCCAAGCATCTCCATTACCGTAACATCCAGTGTCCCTCCCCCGAAGTCAAAGACAAGAATCTTCAGTTCCTTATTCAGTTTATCCAGACCATAGGCAAAGGAGGCCGCGGTTGGTTCATTAATCAACCGTATTACTTCTAACCCCGCAATTGCTCCGGCATCCTTTGTTGCCTGTCTCTGATTATCATTAAAGTAGGCGGGAACGGTAACAACTACCTTCTTTATTGGGGTACCTAAAAAGGATTCACTGTCTGTTTTTATCTTTTGCAGGATATAGGCAGAGATCTGCTGGGGAGTATATTCCTTTCCGAAGGCCTTATACTTATGGTCGGTGCCCATCTTGCGCTTGGCGGCTATAATTGTGCCTTCCGGGTTAGCCACCGCCTGCCTTCTGGCCGGCTCCCCCACCAACCTTTGACCATCCTCAGTAAAGGCAACGTAGGAAGGGAATGCTTTCCCCCCAAGACTGGTTCCTTCGGCGCTGGGAATGATCGTCGGTTTACCTGCCTCCATTATGGCGGCAGCGGAATTACTTGTGCCTAAGTCAATCCCAATAATTTTCTCTTGTAAAGCCATGTTTTTCCTCCTAATTGACACAAAGTGTCATTGCGAGGAGCGGGATTCCTCACCAGTCATTGCGAGGGATTTATCCCGAAGCAATCTGACACAAAGTGTCATTCCGAGTGGAACGAGGAATCTCTCTCTTCAATGAAGTAAGGGATTGCCACGGCACTTCGTGCCTCGCAACGACTTCGTCGGATTGCCACCCCCGTATTGAAACGGGGTCGCAATGACTTCATCGCTTTTGAATTAAACTTTCAGAAAAACTTACCTGTTACTTGGACAGTTATTATACCTTAATTTTTCCCTCTTTGTCAATTTTTCAAAGGGGAGGTGGCAAGGATAAGGAGGCTGCTTACCTTAAGCATAACCACCACCATACAGGTCCCTAACAGTCCCAGAACGGACAAAAGCACCACACCCCCCAGAATTCCCCCGATCCAGCCGCCGAGGAGATCGGAGGCGTAGAGAGTTCCGGCGGTGCCACTAAGGGTGGATCTACCCTCCCCTCTCCTATAATCCTCCCCCACCGTTTTGCTTCGCGAAACGAAGCAGTGGGGGGAGGAAGAAAAAGACTTAGACCCTCCCCCTGGATGGGGGAGGGAGGGGTGGGGGTGTAACTGGAGCTTATTGGCCAAAGGAAACTCCGCCCCCACCAGGAGCCCGGAAATAAAGGAAAGAATAAGAAAAATTAGTAAGTAAGGGCTGAATTTAAGGAAAATGAGGGGAAGGATACCGGAGAAAAGAATTATAGCGAGCTCCAAGCGGATAAAGCCGGCAAAACCCCTTTTAATCCGTTCTAAAAAAGAGGTCATCCACAAACTTCCTGCGGCTACCCCAACCATAAAAGCGGTGATTAAAAGTCCTATCCAATGGTAAACGTACCCATAGAGTATCTGGAAAGCAAAGATCAGACCCAGATCAAAAATCATTCCGGCAAAACCTGTGGTGGCGATAGATAAGGGAATGCTTATTTTAGACAGTCTTTTGAACCTGATGCGCAGCAATAAAAATGAGAGGGTAAATATCGTAAGGAAACAAATGAATAGATGCAGCAGGTTTACCTTCTCCAACCATCTAAACAGCCCCCGCAGGTAAGGGGAAAAGAGCGCATTCCAATAGGAGATGCTGTAGAATACTCCCAGAGGTTGAAAATCCCGATTGACCCTGGTTGAACTACCTTTAAGAGACTCTAAAAACCAATCCCGCCACCGCGGATGCAACCGATACTCGATATGACCTGGGGTCAGGAGGCTCAACTTAAGAGCCCTTTTTCTTAACCTTAGGTTTATTTCTGCCGGCTTAATCAAGGAAACTCCCGGGAAGGTAGATGCCAAATAGAGATTGGTAGAGTCTCCGGGAATTACCCGGACAAAAGGAAAGGTCCTTTTGAGAGTGCTGAAAATACAGCCATTGAGATTCTTTAACTCCTCACTCAAGTAGGCAAGTGAACCGGGCAAACCAATTACCAAGATACCCTTCTCCTTTAACCTGCCTTTAACCAGGGAAAAGAACTCCTGGGTAAAGAACCGGTTTACCTGGAGGCCGGAAGGCTCCGCGAGACCAACAAAAAGCAGATCATATTTATGAGAGGTCTTTTTGACAAAGAGCCGACCATCCAGATATTCAATTTTTACCTCAGGATTACTTAATTCGGCCCGGGTAAGGGGAGTAGGAAACCTCTCAACTATCTTCAGCAATAAGGAATCCAGTTCCAGATAGTCAACTCTTTCTACGGGATGTTTCAATATTTCGTTGATCACTCCTCCCGCCCCGCCACTGATGATGAGGACCTCTTTTGGGCAAGGATGGGAAAGCATCGGCAGATGGACAAACTCCTCGGCAAAGGTTATATCAGGAACCGGGGTGGTAATGATGGGAATCCCATCGGAATAAAATGTATATTGTTCCGCTCTCTCGGTAACGGCCACATTGCCGTAGATGGAGTTCTGGTAATGAAGTAATTTTTGTCCCCTCCACTGACGCCCTAATGAGAGCTGGTGAATGCTATCCGCCTTGGGGCTAAAGAGAATATAGGCAGAAAAAAGCAATAATATCACACTCAATACAGTTAAGAGATTCGTGGCTATTTGTTTTTTCCGCCAGAGAGGCATTAGCAGAAACAGACATATAATAAAATTCAAGAGAGCCACTACCAATGCAATCTGAATAGAATGAAAATAGGGGATAAAAAGGTAGGTAAAGGCAACTCCGCCGACAATCGTCCCTGAGGTTTCATAGACATAGACCTTCCCAATAGAAGAGGCGCCCTGCTTTTCGGCAGAGAGCGATTTCCCCTCGGCGGAAGAAAGCGAGGAATAGAGCTTGCAGGCAAAGGTAAATAATGCCCCATGAGGAAGGCTCACCGGCAGAAGCACAAGAAAAGAGCCATAGAGAATAGGCCATAGCCCCAAACCCTCCCCCAGCGTAACTCCCATCAGTTCTTTTAAGATCCGGGTTAGATAAATGGCCACGGGCAAGGAGAGCGAAAAGATAAGTACCAGAGCTACAAATGCCTCAACCTTCCTTTTGAGATATTCAATCCTTCTCCCTAAGAAGAAACAGCCAAAAGCCTCTAAGATAAGCCAGTTGGCTAAGATAATTCCTATGGATAATTCGTTGCCATAGAAGGTTACCAATAATTCCCTTAAAAGAAGTATCTGGGCAACGATCCCACCAAAGCCGGTCACCCCTATGGCAGCAATAAGAGCTTTTTTCATACCTTAGTAACCCTTTTCATAAGTAATGTTACGTATTCAGCTAAACCTTCGCGCAGTCATTGCGAGGAGTCCGCCTCAGGCGGACGACGTGGCAATCCCTTACTTCATTGAAAAGAGAGATTGCTTCACTCCCAAATTCCCGGAATTTTATGCTGACAGAATCTACATCTTCCCCCTACAACATCATTCTTTAACACCTGAAAGTGAATGCGATGAATTAGCCTCTTTCCTTAATCCATTCACACATCTGCCTGATATCTTCCGGATTATCGTTAAATGTGGGAATAATATAGGTTTACGAGCTCCAGCCAGACCCCCTTTTCCTTAATAATCTTTAAGGTTTTAAGCACCGGTTCCAATTTCGCCGCAGAGACCTCCCGGTAGAACTTCTCGGTAAATCCCTTTAAATCAATGGTGACCGCATCGGTATATTTTAGCAGTTTCTTTAAGGGCTCAGGGTTGATCGAACCATTGGAATGCCAGAGAATTTTTAAGTTCTTTTTCTCAGCGGCTCGGGCTATATCATAGACGTACTCATAGAAGGCAACAGGCTCATTATAGGTAAAGGAAATGGTAAATAATAGAGATGCCCTATCTCTTCGATCGCTCTCTGAGACAGATGCCAGTTGTGACAGTGACGACAGCGAAAATTGCACCCGGCGGTCCCCAAGCAAAGAATTTGGGTTCCGGGCAGCATATGCAGCTGCGGCTCCTTCTCAATCGGGTCGATATGGACCGCGGAAGGCTTGGCATAGACCAGGCTGTATAATTTTCCGCCACGATTCTCCCTGTTTCGGCAGACTCCCCTGCCCCCTTCAGCAATGATACACCTTCTAAAACAGAGGAGACATCTAACCTGACCACCTTTTAGTGGTTGATAGTACATCGCTTCCCTAAGAGGCTCCTTTTCGACTTTTTTAGAGGTGCTCCCCGCTAATGCCCAAACCATTCCCATCATTATTAGACAAATCAAGCCAATCCAAATCTTTCTCATGGTAAAGGTAAGTTACCCGCGAAACGCTTGTGTGCAAATTGATGTTACCTTAGATACAATTATAAACTGGGAGAAGAGGAATGTAAAGCCGTCAAAAGAATCTTTGACAGGGAGTAAAAAAAGGATTAAATTAATAGTCAATGGTGCCGGAGAAGATAGTTTCGGAAAACAAAGGATAGAGAGGGTCTATCTTAAAAAGGGATAGAAGATTATGACATTATTACTTCTAAAGGAATACGAGCTTTTTGAAGGGCCTTTTTACTGGAGAGAAAATTTAACTTTTCAAAACCAATAACCCTGCCCTTCCTATCCTTTACTATAATAACCTCATCCCCCGTCTCTTCGCAGATATATTCTAATGATGGGTTATCAAACCAGATGTTCAGAGTATTGCCTTTCTTATCGTAGAAAATTCTTACTTTCTCCATATAGTTTTTCCCTCCTTTATCTTTTCAGTAATGTATGCCGTAATAATAAATCCTTCTCTATTTTGATGTTTTGCTACGACACAAACAAACCCTTTCTTTGCTGCTCTGTAATAGAGAAAGACAGTGTCATCAGTTTTATTAACCCTTTATGCTGTGTTAGCTGAAGTGCGCCTTTTCCTTTCGTTTCATTAAATGACCAAACTTTTTGCGTAATAAATCAAGTTGTTCTTTTTCTGAAAGATGAGATATTTTTTGTTCTGTTTCCTTTTGAAGCCGACGTTTCACCTCTACAGCGTCAAATTTCTTACCTTTCATAAAGCACCTCCTTAGGACTCCTAATATCAATTATCGGATAGCCCAATTTTAAATTTACCGAGTTCAGCAGATGAATACGATTTATATTTACATGTAGTATCTTTAAGTGATGGTTACAGATATTCTTATTCATAGTAATAGGGGGAGTTTCCAAAGAGGGGGGAGTTGATAACTGTTAATAGTGTTGATAACTTTTTCCCTTTGACACCCATCAGAACCTCCAGTAAAATAGC
>DAOVGU010000166.1 GCA_030672255.1 bacterium | reverse complement strand
CTCCAATACCCTGAATCTTGTGCGGTCCTGGTTCTCCTCCAGCCTGCTCGCCGTATTTTTGGCGAGAAAGAACCGCTGAATCTGCTGGCTCAACGGCGATGCTCTTAAATTCTGGCTTTCTTTTCTTAATTAGTTCAGCGACTCCGGTAATTGTCCCTCCCGTTCCTACCCCGGAAATCAGGATATCCACCTTTCCCTCGGTATCCTTCCAGATTTCTTCGGCGGTGGTTTCCCGGTGAACCTCAGGATTAGCTAAATTCTTAAACTGGTCGGGGATGAAGGAATTCGGAATCTTCTTGGCTAACTCCTCCGCTTTCTTCACCGCTGCCACCATTCCTTCTGAGCCTGGTGTCAAAACCAACTCCGCTCCAAAGAGTCCTAAAAGCACTTTCCTCTCTACACTCATGTTATCCGGCATCGTAAGAATTAGTTTATAACCACGAGCTGCGCAGACAAAGGACAAGGCAATGCCGGTATTGCCGCTGGTTGGCTCAATGATTACGGTATCCTTTTTAATCAGCCCCCTTTTCTCAGCCTCCCTGACCATAGAAATTCCTATTCTGTCCTTTATGCTGCCACAAGGATTAAATGATTCTAATTTAGCTACTATCTGAGCTTCCAGGCCCGCGGTTACCTTGTTTAACCTTACTAAAGGGGTTCTGCCGATTGTCTCGGTGATATCTCTATATATCTTCATCTCGCAACCTTCAACATCTTATCAACCGCTCTCTTGGCATCTTTCCTGATGGCTTCGGGAACCTTTACCTCATATTTCATTTCGGAAAGAGAGGCAGCTATCTTCTCCAAGGTTATCAGCTTCATATCCGCACAGACAGCGGAGCTATTTGCGGGATAAAAAATCTTCTCCGGATTTTCCTTCTTCAACCGATGCAGAATTCCTACCTCCGTTCCCACAACAAATTCCTTCGCTTTCGATTTCCCTGCATATTTACACATCCCTCCGGTAGAAAGCACCTTATCGGCTAATTTGATAACCGAGAACGTGCATTCAGGATGGACAATAACCTCCGCCTCTGGATATTTCTCTTTTAGCTTTATAATATCTTCGGCTAATATCTTCATATGAACCGAACAATAACCGGGATAAGGAATAATCTTTTTCTCAGGAATTTTTTTTGCAACCCAATCGGCAAGATGCTTATCCGGAATAAAGAGAATCTGGGAAGCATCAACTGAATTTACTATACTCTCCGCATTAGCCGATGTACAACAGATGTCACTTTCTGCTTTCACCTCAGCCGTGGTATTCACATAAGCAACGGTGGTGGCCTCAGGATATCTCTTCTTCCAGCTTTTTAAGGAGTTTTTATCTGCCATATCTGCAAGAGGACATCCGCTATTTTTATCGGGCATAAGGACAATTCTTTCTGGAGAAAGAATGGAGGCGGTCTCAGCCATAAATTTTACTCCGCAAAACACTATTACATCCGCTTTCGTCTGAGCCGCTTTAATACTCAATCCCAGAGAGTCTCCAAGATAATCGGCAATATCCTGCACCTCACCTACCTGGTAATTATGCGCCAGGATAATTGCATTCCTTTTCCTTTTAAGTTCCTTTATTTTCTGTAACAACCCTTTATTCATTATTTTCCCTTCCACCTCTGTCATTCCCGTGTACACGGGAATCCATAGATTCCTGCTTCCGCAGGAATGACATGACTGAAGGAAACTTCCGAGCCTACTTTAATCTTTTAAGCAATAACTCGGCTACTCTTTTGCCGGAGAGCAACATTCCACCAAATATTGGTCCCATGCGTGGTGCGCCGAATACAGCGTTTGCCGCCATTCCCGCCACATACAATCCGGGATAAACCTCCTTACTATTCTCAACGATAAGTCTTTCGCCAATTTCTGCCCACATTGGTTTCTCGCCCAGGAGGTCCCCGGTTTCTGTAAAGAGTTTTTTACCGAGCTTCTTTACAATGATATTGGCAACTTCAGCCGAATGGCCTGTGCCATCAACAACAAATTTTGCCCTGATAGTAAGGGGATCAATATGTAATTTGGCCATTTCTACTGCGCTCCAGTTCAGGACTAATCCTGTTATTTTCTCCTTTCTAATCATTACATCCTCAACCGAGATGAGATTAAATATCTTTACCCCTGTTTTAACCGCCCTGGAAGAGAGGGTAGAAACTGTTTCTATGGAATCGGCGAGGTAGTAACCTTTTTTATATTCCTTAAAACTTACTCCTAATTCCTCAAGAATAGGTTTAGCAGTTTGTTGAACAACTATCTTATTAAACATCATTCCCCCGCCCCACATTCCTCCACCAACACTTAATTTTCTTTCAAAGATAACAACCTTTCTTTTTTTTCTGGCGAGATAATAGCCGGTTATCATTCCCGCCGGGCCTGCTCCAACAATAGCCACATCAACCTCCATAAATTTAAGAAAGTCCTTCATGAATTCTTCGGCTATCGCCTTTGAGATCAGAGTATCATCCAATTTCATCATGCCCCCTTAAGAAGACTTAGTTTTCTTCTTTCATTTTTGCAAGAAAGAATACCTCAACGATGCAAATCACAATAAAGAAAAATAGACCTATCTGCGCAAGGTAATACCCAAACTTTTCCTCCGAAAAAGCCAAAAAACCAGCAAAAGCGGTTATCATATAAGTAGACCAGACAGTTAGCCCTCCAAGTAAACATTGAACAATGGAAACCACCATTTTCCCAATCCATCGCTTATTATAAAATAGATAAGTAAGGGTTATAGTTAAGATGACAAAAATAGGAATTGCGAAGTAAAGTAAATTCCCTGGGAATGGACCTGAATCCTTTAATGCATAACTTAAACCCGAATAGATTTCCTCGGGACCGGAAGGAATATATTTTTCCTCGGAGGTAAATTCGCAACCCCTTATCGAAACCCAGGGAAGGAAAAAACAGATTAAGAGGAATAAATTGAGAGATAATTTGGAGAGTTTTAATCTGCGAAATATTGTCATATTGCCTCTTATCTTATCATTGACCTTAGTTGGATGTCAATCTTCGTATTGAATCATCTAAAATGTAACCCTGCGGCAATCGTTAAATCATATATAATGTAACCCTAAAAAAGGAGGGTTACATTTTGCTTCTTAGTTAAATCTTAAGTTATTAAAGAATGCCATTCTGTTTGTCAGTAAATTGCCTGAGGATAAGATTAGCTATTAATTATGGGCAGGTGTTCATTATTGACCAAAAGGTTAAAGAGGAGTATAATAAACTTGGAGGAGAAAAGAAAATGGCGAAACCGAGTCCCGAAGAGATTCAAAAGGATATTCAAAATTTTCAGACCTATATGCAGAAAAAGTACGGGGACCAGTTGGGGATTGGGATTTTTCCCGCAACCGATGCGGAGGTAATTGGTGGTGAGGAGGAAAGGAAGAAGGAAAAATCCAAAGAGATTAAGTTTGATATGAAACCGGAAGAACTGGAATCATATCTTAACCAATATGTTGTCAAACAACAGGATGCTAAAGCAATTTTAGCAACAAAGGTTTGCACCCACTTTAATCGCATAAAATCAACTGGCTCAAAAGAAGTGGGTAGAATAAAAAATAATATTGCAATGATCGGTCCTACGGGAGTGGGAAAGACTTATATAATAAAGCTGATCGCGGATAAAATTGGAGTGCCATTTGTAAAAGCGGATAGCACCAAGTTTTCTGAAACCGGATACGTTGGTGGCGATGTGGAGAATCTGGTAAGGGATTTAGTGCAGGAAGCTAATGGCGATCTCAATCGAGCCCAATATGGAATAATCTATCTGGATGAGATTGACAAACTCGCAGCAAAATATTCTTCCGCAGGGCCTGATGTCTCCCGAAGCGGAGTTCAGCGTGCTCTTCTCAAATTAATGGAAGAAACTGAGGTTGATTTAAGGTCTCCTTTTGACCCAGCAGCATTAATGGAATCGGCGATGCAGCTCAGAAAGACGGGAAAAATAAAAAGGGAAAAGATTAACACAAAAAATATCCTTTTTATCGTTAGCGGTGCCTTCTCCGGTTTAGAGGATATAATAAAAAAGCGATTAAATGAAAGAAGAATTGGCTTTAACGCTCCATCGCCAAAAAAGGAATCCGAATATCTAAAGCAAATAAGATATGAAGACCTGATTCAATATGGCTTTGAATCGGAATTCATCGCGAGGCTCCCGGTTGTAGCAATATTTGAGGAGTTGGGAGTCGAGGATTTGTATGCCATTTTAAAGAATCCAAATTCTCCCATAATTCTGGGGAAGAAGAGGGACTTTGAAGCCTATGGAATAGAAATAGAATTTGAAGATTCTGCCTTATACAAATTGGCTGAACTTGCTTACGAGGAGAAAACAGGAGCCAGAAGTTTAGTCAGCGCCATTGAGAAGACCTTATTAATCTATGAGAAAAAATTACCATCCACAAAGATAAAGAGGGTTAAGATAACAGAAGAAACAATAAAGAATCCAAAGGAAGAATTAAGAAAATTATTATCCTCAGAGCCCAGACTAATAGCAACAGAGTCGATAAAACGATACCAGAGAGATTTTTACAATAAATATGGAATTAAGCTTGAGTTCGCCGATGAGGCTTTAGAGTTACTCCTCGGAAAGGCAATGAAGGTTAAGGATATCTATTCATTCTGTGAAGGTCTATTAGAAGACTATGGCCTGGGACTTAAATTAATTAATAAGAAAAGTTTTAAAGTAACAAAGGGTGTTTTTTCCAATCCAAAAGAGTATCTTGATAAACTAATCAAAAAATTCTATCGGTCGAAATCCGGAAAAAATAGAATAGCTCAATAACCGTTAGAAGAAAAGGTCAGGGGGGCAGAGTAAGTACTCAGTGAACCACGTCATTGCGAACGAAGTGAAGCAATCCGACGGAGAGTCGTTGCGAGGAGTATTAACGACGAAGCAATCTCAAGAAGCGAGGGATTGCCACACTCACTTTGTTCGCTCGCAATGACTTCGTCGGATTGCTACGTCCGCCTGAGGCGGACTCGCAATGACAGGATGGAATGTACTTTACTGAATATTTACAATAAAAGTCAACAAGTTGCTATTTTTATTAGTTGGGTATATAATATAAAAAAAGGAGGCAGAGATGGCAAAGAAGAAGGCAAAGAAGAAAAAGGTCGCGAAGAAAAAAGTAGTAAAGAAGAAAGCAAAGAAAAGAAGAAGATAGAAGTTACAAGCATAGGATAGAAAAAGCTTTTTGAAAGAAAAGGGTGTTGGAGAAATCCAGCACCCTTTTTTGGATTCTTTTAGTCGGTCCTTGAACCTTCTGCTGGAACATAATCCCGATACTACAACATTTAAATTTTCTATCCTTAACATATCAAAAGATCAGTCCTATGGAGCACTCTCTGAAAGAAAGGGTAAAAAAGATTTCCCACACAATTGGCGAAAGGAATATTTATTCGTATCAAAATCTAAAAGCGGCGGCTGATTATATTATCAGAACTTATGGGTAGTAGAATCTATATTACCACTAACCCACCGACACTTACGAGAAATTGAACTATCCGGCTTTAGCTGAGGTCACCAAAGGTCTTTATCATGCCGTGCTTTCCCTTGTAAAATAGTTTATTAAACCTCCAGCCTCCGATCCAGACTTCTATATTGAATCCCTCCGGAGATATTACTTCAAATATCGTTTTAATTTTTTGTAAAAACCTTCGTGGGTATTTAGGGCAATCAAATATCTATTTTTAGAATCCCATTCGTAAGCAAGAAGAAGCAACTGGGATTTTGCCTTAAATTTATGCACCCATACTCCTTTCAAATCTCCTTTCTTTCGTTCACCAATCTTAGGGTTTTTAATCAAGTTTTTGATTTCTTTATCCAGCACTTTTATTTGATTTTTATAAAGTTTCCTTTTCTGTCTGGAGAATAAAGGAGACTGTAAAACAGTAACATTCACTTGTTCTCTCCAAAGATGTAAGGGATAGCCAAACCCTGCTTTATCTCTTCTCTTCCCTGTAAAATATCTTGAATAAAGGATAAAGGCAGGTCAGGATTATCTTCTGCTATTTTCCCTATCTGTGCCCAGTATTCTACTTGCTTGGCTACTGAGCGATGCTGCACTTTTGCGTAGAGCCTAGCTGCGTTTAAGAGTTCTTCAGATACTTTAACCGCATTACTACCCATAAATCCTCCTTTTGCTATATTATATTACAGAATGGAATACTTTGCAACTTTAGACTTCCGCATTGAATAGCTTTGGAGATATGAGGGGTTTCTATCGAGGGAGAGTCTTCCAGGTCGGCAATGGTTCGGGCTACTTTAAGAATCTTATCATAGGCTCGGGCAGACATTCCGAGTTTATCTATCGCTAAACCTAAGAGGGTTTTGGATTCTTCATTGATAACACAGTATTCCTTTATCTGGGACTTATCCATCCGGGAGTTGCAGTAGATATTATCTCCCTTAAAGCGCTCTAACTGAACATCTCTGGCTTTATTAACCCTTTCCCTGATAATTGCAGAACTCTCTCCTTTCTTTTCTTCACTGGACATCACGGAGAAGGATATCCCGGGGACCTCAACTTGTAAATCTATCCTATCTAAAAGAGGACCGGAGAGTTTACTTCTGTATTTCTGGATCTGGTAAGGGGTGCAGGTGCATTCGTGCCGGGGGTCGGTATAGTAGCCGCAGGGGCAGCCATGCGAAACAGTTCTGCAAACAAAATAAGATTTTAGTTTATGTCATCTCTAAGTCTATAAATTTAAGGTAGTTAGCTAACTCTCCCTACTCTATTCATCCTAAAATATTTGGTGAAAAATTAAGAAAATGGAGGATGGAAAATAAAATTATGTGAAGGAAGAGATGCGGTTTTTTTAGAAGGACTTTAAAAAATCTTTTACAAAACTTCCAATCTTTTTTGCAGAAACTTTTGCCTCCTTTGCTTCTTTCCGATTAACTTTAGCAGGCCAATGAACAGGATAGCGTGTATCAATATAGTAATCTGTAAGAAATTCACATTCTTGAGAAAGAGAAGAAAAGGAAGGCTCTTTTTGCAAGCAGATTCTTAAAAGCTCTGGTAAGTCGTGAATCTTTTTAAACTCAAGGTTATAGGCCACGATATATGCCTTCAAATATTTCTCAGCTGCCTGCTGAAAATGATAACAAATCTGGGCATAGTACGGATTAGAAGGATTATTCAAGTTTATTGAAGCAAAACCGAAATCTTCATCCGCTTTCTTTATCCATTCCTTAAAGATTTTGTTAGGCACCATAAAGAACTTTACCTTCTTTAACGATTGCTTTGAGAAAAGGGTCGCCAAGATTTAGATATTTACTAAATTCTTCTGGTTGATAGATAAGAAAATCAGCAGCTATTTTCTTTTTGATCAACTTTCTAAGTTCTTTTGCTCTTTCTCGGCCAAAATAAGGTGTGTTTTTCTTGATAATTAGAAAGTCCAAATCAGAATCTACTGTAAAGTTTCCATTCACAGCAGAACCAAAGAGAATAATCTTTTCTGGTTTGTATTTCTCAATTATCTGTTTTGTAATCTCCTTAATTTCTTTTTGAAGATTAACTTTCATAATTTCTCATTTCTTTTTCTTATCTAAAAATTATAGCATTAGAAGTAAGAATTGTAAACCTTCTCAAACCTCCACCCTCCTATCCAGACTTCTGTATTGAATCGCTTCGGAGATATGAGAGGTTTAACACTTGACATCTCAGAGAAGGATATTCCCGGCACCTCAATCTGCAAATCTATTCTATCGAGAAGAGGGCCGGAGAGTTTAGCACGATATTTCTGAATCTGATATGGGGTGCAGGTGCATTCGTGCCGGGGGTCGGTATAGAATCCACACAAACAGCCATGCGAAACAGTTTAGCAATAAAACATTAATCTATGAGATTTCCAGGGAATTTAACCTGTCCAATATTAAAATCCTAAGTAATCCTCTTTATCCTAAAAATCCCAAAACATTTGGAGAAAAACTGAGAAAATGGAGAATGGATAAAGGATTATTTATCAAAGACTTGGCAAAAATGATTGGCGTAACACCAGATACAATTATAAACTGGGAGAAGAGGAATGTAAAGCCAAGTAGGGAGAATAGTATAACCATAATGCGGCAGTTGAATTTGAATTAGTACCCACGCAGTATTATACAATAGGTAAGATTATTGCAACCAACATTATAAAGTAAGTAAGATTTATGATTGCGCTTTTGTATAGTAAAGGCGAAATGGGGATTATCTATTTGAATTTAGACGACCCCTTACAAAGTTTTGGATAGGGGTATCTTTGAAAGTACTCTCTTACATTTACAGTAAACAACCTTCCTTTGGTTCTTTTCTGGTAGTGGATTAAATGCCTTACAATAAGGGCAGTCAAACCCTGGGCCTAAATGATAATAATAATCTGTTTCTTCTTTCATCTTCTTATCCACTTGCCTCTCCTTTCTTTAAATATTCCTTTTCCCATATAGGATCGGTTAATTCTCTATGTCTTCGGTTATATTCTGGCATTTTTCCTTTTTCAATGAAGGAAAGGTAGGTCTTTGCCCCTTCATCCACTGGCTGTGCTCCTACCGCTTTTACAATATTATAGAAAACTTTAGAATTGTCGCGG
>DAOVGU010000253.1 GCA_030672255.1 bacterium | reverse complement strand
TTTTTGTCCTTTGACTATTGGTAAGGCACATAACTCTCCTAATACCTTAGTAGTAAACCCATCTCTTTTTGACTTCCTTTCCCATAATATGTAGGCTCGGGAGTTTCCCTCTGTCTTTATTAAGAGATGCCTACGCCTGCCCAAATAGCCATAAATCGGCTCAGGGACAGGTTTTAATTTCGCCAAAATTCCGTGATTTAAATCGGCCAGCCACCCCATATTTTTAACCTCTCCATTTTCATCTACAAATGCACCGCGAATAGAATGCTTCTGGTCAATTATACCTTCAGAAGATGCTACATCAATTCTGTTTACCCAGACCACTATAAAATTATCTTTACCATAAACGGCACAAGAAGGTTTCAAATTCCAACCTTTATTATTTGAAATTTTAAAAATATCTGACCATTTCCCATTATAAATTCGTCCCCAGATATGATAATCTTTCCCATCGTAAGCATCCCATACCACAACGATTTTATCGTCAAGAGCAATTATTTCTGGTCGGCTGGAAAAATGATTGGCATCCGATAATAAAAAACATTGTTTCTGCCATTTATCTTTTGATCTTTTTTGGCAGGAGATAAACTGATTTTTTAAGTCCGACTGCGTTTGAACCAGAATCAGTTGGTTATTATGGAGCAAAAATTTTGAGCGGAAGGAATGAATTTTGGAAGGGATTATTTTCTCGGTTAGAATCTCATTATTCTTAATATCACATTCTACAAGGCACCAGCGCTTATTCACCCAGGCGGTATAGATAACCTTAAGAAGATTTTTCTCAAAACCCCAATCGGCAAAGCAAGAACCACTAAATTCTTTTCCAAAATTAAGATTTATTCTATTATCTGTTGATTGTAATATCAATGAATCTTTACCTTCCCGGGTATATTCTGATAACAGAAGGATACTGTCTTCTGCCTCAATTAATTTGAACTCAGATTTGTGCGGGCCGAATTCATTATAAGTTGCTGTTTTCATTTTTCTCATCACCATTTTATCTAATCTTCTTCCACTCATCAATCATCGCCATAACATTTTCCCAGGGCCACTGTGGACGGATAGAAGGAGCCGCAGTAAGAATAAAACCCTTTCTACCAAAAATTGATACTGCTTTATCAACTGCATCTCTGACATCTCCTGGCTTGCCTCTGCCAATATGTATTGGCGCACTTACCCCGCCCCATAAAGATTTTTTATCTCCTAACTCTTTAACAATTAAATCCATATCCTGGTTGCCCAAAACTGGCTCAATTGTATCTAAACTGTCAAATTCTATTTTAGAAAGAAAGGGTAAAAGTGGCATAATCCCGGTACACATAGTATAGATTAATGGACGAGTTGCCTGATGAGTAATTTCAACTTCCTTTTTTAACTGGGGTAGAACCCATCTTTCGAATTGACTCGGAGACCAGAAATCGGTACTTTCATACCAGCCGTTACGGCGCACAATATCTACTCCTGAATCAAGTAGTATTTTTAATACCTTAATATCGGTTTGATGCTGAATTTCCAGAAAACGAGTAATTATTTCTGGATTATCCATAGAAAGCATAACCATCTGCTGAGCACCAAAAAGATGCAGACCAGAGGTAAGACCCATGGCATAGGTAGCATAAGTAGGAACCTGGTAACGCTCAATTAATTTTTGCCAGTTTTTCAATTGTTCCCTAAATCTTTCGTTTTCTTCTTTACCCGGGGGCAATCGGAGGTAAGCAAACTTCTCTACATCTTCAGCCGTTTCTAACCAGGGTTTGATATAACGGGAGACGTTAAAATCGCCGAGTAAAGGAATATCCTGTCCATGAGGCCAATCTTCAGTTTTACGCACCACTGCCTCCAAATTTCCCTTAGGTGTTTCAAAAATTTTGTGCAAAACAGGATATTTCTCGTTACTCGGCTTTTCTTCCCAGACCTTCTCCTTTACATCTGGATGGTGAGGTCTTTCCAGACCTACGGACAAATAGGTATCAACACCCAACCGGTTAATGAGAACTTCCAACCTTTCTGATTCATCTTTCCATTGATAACCCGATACCTTTGGTGAAGACCAAAATTTAGGGACGCAGGGTAAATAATCGGTTTCTTGCCGTTTCAATGCAGATAAAATTCTTTCTTTGGGCTTCATTTTTCCCAATCCTCCTTTTTCATTTTACTCATACTCCTTTGCTACCTCAATAAAGGCAAGAACATTTTCTTTGGGCACACCGCAGCAGAGTTCGGTCATCATCTCTGGAGCGCCATCGGCTACTGCTTTTCTGTATTTCTCCTTAATTGTTTCTGGATTTCCTAAAAGCATATCAGCCGAACTTTTAAGGTTAAAACTAAAAGGAATTTCCGGGATTTCTCTTATGATATCCTTTACGGTGAGGTACTGGTCGCAACCAGGGTCATAATGGGTAATTCCGAGTAAAGATAAAAACTCAAGATGTTCCTTATGTAGAAGTTCCGAATGTAATCCTCTGCCTTTCTTGCCATATGCATCATAAATTTTTTTGTGATAAGGAACAACAAATTCCTCATACTGGTCTGGAGAAAGAAGCCCGGAGAAATCATCGGCAATACCGGCAGATTCTCTTTTTTCTCCGGTAATTTTCTCTATTACTCTACGTAGCAATAAAGATAATTCTGTAACTAAATCCAACAGTTTCTTTGCCTCCTTAGGATGTAAAAGAATATCCATAAAAAAATCCTGACCTCTGACAATTACTGCTGTGGTTATTGGTCCCTCCGTTCCTCCTAAGCCAACAGGTATTTTATCACCAAGTTTCTTTTTCATAAAGTAATAGGTCTCAATCGCTTTAGCCATTAGACCTTCTTTATAAGGATTAAGGATTTTTAATTTATAAACATCTTTTACTTCTTTCAGCACCGGCCCTTTAACCATTGGCACATTGTTCTCAGGAAATAAAACCTCCACTCCTAATTGTGATGCCTCCACATAAGAAGAATAAGTAGGACCGACACCTCCTTTGGGCAATCCATAGAGCTGATGAAAAATTTCCCTTGCTTTTAGTTGAACATTTAGCATTATCTCGGGATTTTTATAGTAATCACCTAATTTTACTTTGCAGTATTCTGTTTTTACCTCAGGAGGGATGGCAACATGCCAAGAGATTTCCCTATCCATACTGCTCTATCATATCTTTAGCAACTTTTATTAATGTCCCAACTGATTCATCACTGATAGTCCGCATTTCTGGACTTACACCATACCATTCTCTACGAAGCATTGCTTCTTTATCGGGAATATAAAGAAGGTCCATAGTAGTCAATGTGGTTATCCAGATATTCGTTTCAGGGTTTATTTTTGCCAGCGCCTGTCCGTGACGAACAAACCATTCGCCCGGCCCAAACACAAGAAACAAAGTTCCTAATTTCAACAAATAAAGTCGCACCTGCATGTTGTCGCTGTTACTAAGCAGGCCAACATCGAGTCTGTTAATTGCCCTTCGCCCGTGCT
>DAOVGU010000048.1 GCA_030672255.1 bacterium | reverse complement strand
AGAAACGGGCAAGATGCCCACCATCAGGTCACCGGAAGATGCCCATAAATATTTAGAGGATATGAGGAAATTGAAGAAAGAGCAATTTCGCGGTCTTTATCTTAACTCAAGAAATAAATTAATTCATGACGAAGTTATCTCCATTGGTACATTAACTACCAATTTAGTCCATCCTCGGGAAGTTTTTCAACCAGCCATAGAATATCTTGCCGCTGCTATCATTCTTTCCCACAATCATCCTTCCGGCGACCCTGAACCCTCTGGAGATGACATCAGAATTACTAATCAACTGATAGAAGTCAGTAAAATAATGAACATTGAAATCTTAGACCACATCATCATCGGCAAAGATAAATACATAAGTTTAAAAGACGAAAAATTAATTTAGGGAGACAGAGCAATGTCAAATAGCAAATATAGAATCCAAGAGAAACCCTTGATTACTGGCGAGAAACCAAGAGAAAAAAAGGGATATATTAGAGATTTTATTACTAATACTTGGGTTAATGCAACGCCGGAAGAAATTGAAGCCGTTCAGATTTTTGCCAAACAACTTGTTGAGGATTATAACTATCCAAAAAGCTATATCCAAACAAAACCGCAATATCGTGTAAAACAAAGACCATCTGGAGGTAAAGATTTTCCTGTTGACATCGCTGTTTTTTCCTCAAATAACCATACGAATATATTATTGTTGAATGTAAGAGAAAGAATAGAAAAGACGGTAAGAAACAATTGGAAGATTATTTGCGTTTCTCCAAAGCGTATTTGGGTGTATGGTTTAATGGAGAAGAAAGATTATTTTTAAGAAAAATTGAAAAACAAGGAAAAATATTTTTTGAAGAAATTCCAAACATCCCGCAATACGGACAGAGAGTAGAAAATATCGGAAAGTTTAGAAGAAAAGATCTTAAACCTACTCATAATTTAAAAGCCACATTCAAAGCGATTAGAAACCATTTAGCTGCAAATACTGTTGGTGCGACAAGAGATGAAAGTTTTAGCTCAACAATTAATAAACCTTATTTTTTGCAAAATTTATGATGAAAAATTTACTGAACCAAACGATATAGTTATTTTTAGAGCTGGCGTAGATGAAAATGCAAAAGAAGTTAAGGAAAGAATTTTAACCCTTTTTGAAGATGTAAAAAGAAAATACAAAGAAGTTTTAGATAAAAATGACACTATCACATTAGATGTAAATTCTATTGCTTATGTCGTTGGTGAGTTACAGAATTATTGTCTTATTGAAGCAGAAAGAGATGTAATTGCTGATGCTTTTGAAACATTTATTGGACACGCTTTAAAAGGCGGACAAGGACAATTCTTTACCCCAAGAAATGTTATAAAGATGATGGTTAATATTTTAGACCCTAATGATGAAGATTTAATCATAGATCCTGCTTGTGGCAGTGGTGGATTTTTAATTGAAGCATTAAGGTATGTTTGGAAAAAATTAGATGCGGAGAGTGAAAAATATCATTGGAATAAAAATAATCTTCAAGAGGAAAAAATGGAAGTTGCTTTGAATAAAATTAGAGGAATTGATAAAGATTACTTTTTGGCAAAAGTATCCAAAGCATATATGGCAATTATTGGCGATGGTAAAAGCGGAATTGTTTGTGAAGATAGTTTAGAAAATCCGCAAAATTGGAGCGATGCAACAAGACAAAAAATTCATTTAGGAAATTTTAGCGTTCTTTTAACAAATCCACCTTTTGGCGCAAAAATCCCCGTTAGTGGTGAAGATAAATTAAAACAATTTGATGTTGGCTACAAGTGGAAGTTTGATGGAGATAGTAATAGATGGGTGAAAACTACAAAACTGAAAGAACAGGAAGAACCACAAGTTTTATTTATTGAAAGATGCTTGGCATTATTAAAAGACGGTGGAAGAATGGCAATGGTTCTTCCGAGTGGAATTTTAGGAAACGAACAGGAAGAATATTTAAGACAATACATATTGGACAAAGGAAATTTATTCGCAATTGTTAAATTACCCTTTGAAACATTTAGCCCGAATGTTACCATTAATACAAGTGTTTTATTTATTCAAAAAGGAGTAAGCAATAAAAAAAATATTTTTATTTCAATAAATGAATATTGCGGACACGATAAAAAGGGAAGACCTATCGATAAAGATGATATTCACAATGTTGCCAATTTATATAATAACAATAAGTCAAATGAAAATAATTTTTTCATTAAACCATCTTTCTTGGAAAGTAGTTTTGTAGCAAAAAGGTATCTCAAAAAATACATTAACAACTTAGATAAAATTGAAAAATCAAAATATCCTGTAGTAAGTTTTGGAGATATTATTATCTCAGTTCATAATGGAGCTAATATTGATGATGCTTCAATTTATGTTGAGAAAAAACAAGGTATTCCATACATCCTTGTAAAAAGCATAACTAAAGAGGGTATCAATTTTGAAAACTTAAAACACATTAAAAAATCTTTGGAAACCAACAAGAATGTAATTAAAAATAAAGTTGATGAAAACTCTATCGTAATGACAAGAGCTGGTAATTCAGGCATTGCAGCAAATATTCCTCCTGATTTAGTTGGCGGAATTGCATCGGGTTTTCTTATAAATATCAAAATCAAAAAAGATATTGACCCGTATTATATAGTTTCGTTTTTAAATTCCGAATACGGGCAAATGCAATTAGAAAGAATTTCAAGCGGTTCAATTTTACAAAGCATCCGCTCATCTTATTTGAAAAAAATTAAAATAATTTTACCACCTAAAGAAATTCAAAAAGCAATCGGAAAAAAACTCAAAGAAGCTATTTATGCTGCTGCTGCTGCACGGACAAAAATTGAAGAAGCAGACAATGACATTTTAAAATTGATTTAACAATGAAAACAAAAATTATTAAAAGTTTAAACTTATTTGAGAGCAATAAAATAAAAGATATTAGCTACAGAGTGAAAATAAATGGTATAAATGTCTACCTCCGCAGGTTGGTTGATAAAGGTATATTGAAGATGTTTTAAGCGAGGTGAGTATATTATCTATGATAAAATATTAGGAGAGTATTTGTGGAGAAAATAACAAAAATATCAGTCTTTTATTATTTTTGATATACCAAACAGGCAAGAGTCAAAGAATTAGAACACCAGATTGACCAGATGGTTTACCCCATTAGATAGTAAACATAAACATCTAACAGGGTGAATAAATTATATGGCTTAACTGAAGATGAAATGAAAAATATGGTAGATATCGTAAAACAAAACATTATTGAGAAAAAGATATTTTTAATTAGAGGTCTAAATGTAATGTTGGATAAGGATTTAGCAGGACTTTATGGAGTACCGATAAAACGATTGATTGAACAGGTGAAAAGGAATACAAAACGTTTCCCAGGGGATTTTATGTTTCAATTAACAAAAGATGAGTTTAAAATCTTGAGGTCGCATTTTGCGACCTCAAGTTGGGGTGGTCGCCGTTATTTACCTTATGTCTTCACAGAACAAGGAGTTGCAATGCTCTCCAGTGTTCTTAATAGTGACAGAGCTATTCTGGTAAATATCGGTATAATGCGGGTATTTGTTAATATAAGAAAATTAGTTGCTACAAATAAAGGAATACTTAACAAGCTGAATCAATTGGAATATAAAGTTCATTCACATGATAAGAAAATAAAAACGATTTTTGAGGTTATCCATAGACCATCAGATACCAAATTACTGTCCCCAGGGAAACCATTTTCAAATAAAAAAACAGTTAGGGATATTATCAGTTCTTGCGAAAAGTATATTTATTGGGTAGATAAATATTTTTCAAGAGCGGGGTTAGATTGGTTATCGGAGTCACTTAATGCCAGTGAAGTGAAAAGCATTAAAATTCTGATGTCGTCAGAAAAGGCGGATGAGAAATTCATATCTTTGTATAAAGATTTAAAAAAAGAACTCAAAAGTAATGGTGTAAAGTGTGAATTACGGGTCATAATTGATAATAAATTGAATGCTGATATTCATGATAGATGGGTTATTTCAGAAAATCTATGCTATAACATGCCATCAACTGATACGATTGCCAGAGGACAATATAGTGAAGTAAAAAGAACGGCAAATTTTCCGCCATTCAATAATTGGTGGAGAAAAAGTAAAAATATTTAGAAAGGTGGCAATAATAAAATTGGGTAGAAATTAGTTAGAGGTTATATTCAAGGTGCAATTCGCTGGGTGAGAAAGTGAGAAAGAAGGCTTAATGCAAGATTAAAAATATGGCTAAACCAAAGGTAGTTATTCTCCGGACAGCAGGAACGAATTGCGATTGGGAGACAGAGGCTGGATTCAGATTAGCTGGAGCAAATCCAGAAAGGGTCCATATCAATCGGTTCATTGAGAAAGAGAAAAAAATGCTTGATTATGATATTCTGGTTATTCCTGGAGGTTTTTCATATGGGGATGATATTGCGGCGGGAAAAATCTTTGCCAACGAATTAAGATATAAACTTTTTGACTCTCTCCTGAGATTTGCGGAGGCAAGAAGGCCAATTCTTGGCATCTGCAATGGATTTCAGGTCCTGGTTAAAAGTGGACTTTTGCCGGGAAACAATCATCAACAAGAGGTCACCTTAACCTTTAATGATTCGGGTAAATTTGAGGATAGATGGGTCTATCTGAAAAATAGCTCAAGGAAATGCCTATTTACCAAAGGGCTAAAAAGGGTGATTTATCTCCCAATCGCTCATGGGGAAGGCAAATTCATTCCCAATGGGGAAAGGGTTCTAAAGAAATTGGAGGGAAATGACCAGATTGTCTTCAGGTATGCTGATCGTTCCGGAAAAGAAGGGGGCTATCCAATTAACCCTAATGGTTCAATAGGAAGTATCGCCGCTACCTGTAATAAAGATGGCAATATCATGGGGATGATGCCCCACCCAGAGAGGTATATCTCCCGGCTCCATCATCCCGCATGGAGAAGAGAAAATCTACCAGAGATTGGCGATGGTCTGCTAATCTTTAAGAATGCGGTTGAATATGTAAAGTAATAAAGAAAAATTATAAAAAGATGAGAGGGGTATTGGTTTTAGAGGATGGATACTTTTGGGAAGGAGAATTATGTGGTGCTTCGGTTGAAGGGATAGGTCAGGTAATCTTTTATACCGGCATCGTTGGTTATCAGGAAATTCTCACCGATCCCTCATACGCAGGAAAAATTGTCGTTATGACCTATCCCCATATTGGAAATTATGGGATTAATGAAGAAGGTTCTACCTCAGATAAGGTCTGGGCAAAGGGTCTTATAGTTAAGGAAATTAGCCGCAGTCATAGTAACTGGCAAGCAAAAAAGGATTTAAAAAAGTTTGTTCAGGAGAATAAAATCCCTCTTCTTTCGGGAGTGGATACGCAAGAGATTACAAAACATATCCGTACTTATGGCTCGAAAAAGGGAATTATCGCTACCAATTGTAATTTTGACAAAGAAAATCTCATCAGGAAGATAAAATCTTCTCCGAATTTATCCGCTAAGAATTTAATTAAGGAAGTAAGTTGCAGGAAAATCTATCAATACAAAGGTTCGAAAAAGAAATCACTTTATCATGTGATAGCCCTGGACCTGGGAATGAAGAAAGAGCATTTTTTTTACCTATCCCTTCTGGGATGTAAGATAACCGTTGTTCCTGCGGATACAAAAGCAGAGGCAATTCTCTCCTTAAAGCCGGATGGAATTTTTCTTTCCAGTGGACCGGGGAACCCGGTTGCATTAGAGAAAATAGTCAAAGAGATTAAAAAGTTTATCGGTAAACTCCCTCTTTTGGGAATTGGCCTTGGTTACCAAATCTTAGGCTTAGCGGTTGGAGCAAAGATTTCTCGGATGAAATTCGGTCATCATGGTCTCAACCAACCGGTAAGAAATCTTCTCACAAACAGGTGTTCAATCACTGCCCAGCATCACCTCTTTACTCTTGACCCTGCCTCTCTGAATAAGAAAACAGAGGTTACCCATATCAATCTTAATGATCAAACCCTGGAAGGAATCAGGTATAAAAAATTTCCCATTCTTGGCATCCAATACCATCCCGAAAAAGATGACCCGATATTTAACGAATTTAAAACACTAATGCTCTGTGACATTAATTCTTGCACTAAAAGACCACATAGGTAGCCGCAAGCTTTAGCTTGCGCAGGCTAAAGCCTGCGACTACCAGGATAACGGGATTAGACCAGGATTGCTAAAAATTTGTGTCACAGAGTACTAATGCGAAATGCCTAAAAGGAAAGATCTTAAAAAAATTCTTCTTATTGGCTCGGGACCAATCATTATTGGTCAAGCCTGTGAATTTGACTATTCCGGCTCTCAAGCCTGCAAGGCCTTGAAGGAAGAAGGTTTTTCCGTTATTTTAGTTAATTCCAATCCCGCCACAATTATGACCGACCCCGAGATGGCTGATCGCACCTATATTGAGCCCTTGACGATAGAGGTATTAGAAAAAATTATCAAAAAAGAAAGACCGGATGCGCTTTTGCCCACTTTAGGGGGTCAAACCGGACTTAATCTTGCTACATTTCTATCCCGGGAAGGAATTCTCAAGAAATACGGGGTGGAGATGATTGGCGCCAACGCCGAAGCGATAGCCAGAGCAGAGACAAGAAACCTCTTCAAAAGAACAATGCAAAAAATAGAAATTTCCGTTCCCGAAAGCGGTCTTGCCTACTGTCTGGAGGATGGAATAAAGATTGCGCAAAGAATAGGCCTTCCCCTTATTCTTCGACCCGCCTTTACCTTAGGGGGAACCGGTAGCTCTACCGCTTACAATATGGAGGAGCTAAAGGAATTTGTTGTCAAGGGAATCGAAGCCAGTCCCATTGGAGAGATTTTGGTAGAACAGTCAGTATTAGGCTGGAAAGAGATTGAATTTGAGGTAATGAGGGACTGCGTTGATAATACGATTATTGTTACCTCAATGGAGAATGTTGACCCGATGGGAGCCCACACAGGAGATAGTATTGTCGTTGCTCCGGCTCAAACCTTAACAACCAGGGAGTACCAAAATTTAACAAGCCTTTGTCGGAAAGTAATCAGGGCAATCGATATTACTGGAGGGGGTGCCAATATCCAGTTTGCCGTCAATCCAGAAAATGGAAAAGTGGTAATCATTGAGGTCAATCCCAGACTCTCGCGAAGTAGCGCTTTAGCCTCCAAGGCTACAGGTTTTCCTATCGCCCGCATTGCCACAAAATTAGCCGTTGGGTTAACTCTGGATGAGGTTAAGAATGAGATTACCGGAAAGACCTTGGCCTTCTTTGAACCTACCATTGATTACTGTGTTTTCAAAATCGCCAGATTCACCTTTGAAAAGTTTCCGACAACCGATTCTACCATCAATACTTCAATGAAATCTGTAGGGGAGGCGATGTCTATTGGCAGAACCTTTAAGGAAGCAATGCAAAAAGGAATCAGGTCCCTGGAAATAGGCAGGTATGGTCTTGGTGCCGACGGAAAGGATATCGCGCCACCGATAGAAGAAATCCGGAAAAAATTACGTAGTCCCAACAGCGAAAGGCTTTTCTATATTCGTTATGCTCTTCAGAAAGGGATGCAGATTAAAGAAATCTACTCCCTTTCCAGAATTGATCCCTGGTTCATAGACCAGATGAAAGAGATTGTGGAGGTAGAAGAGAAGATAAAACACACCCCCACCTATCTCCTCCCCCCTCGAGGGGGAGGATTAAGGAGGGGGGGAAAAGAAATATCTTCTGATTTACTGCTGAAGGCAAAGCAATGCGGATTCTCTGACTATCAGATTGCTTATCTCATTGATTCTGATGAAATTACTATCCGTAATCTCCGTAAGAAAATGGGAATGGAGGCGGTCTTTAAATTGGTCGATACCTGTGCCGGTGAATTTGAGGTGGAGAAACCTTATTTTTATTCCACTTACGAGAAGGGGGATGAGAGCAGAATCACAAGAAAGAAAAAGGTCATTATCTTAGGAGGAGGACCAAATAGAATTGGTCAGGGAATTGAGTTTGACTACTGCTGTGTTCACGCCTCATTTGCCGCTAAAGTAGAGGGTTACGAAACGATTATGGTCAATTGCAATCCCGAGACGGTGAGCACCGACTACGATACCTCAGACAAACTCTACTTTGAGCCCTTAACCCTTGAGGACATCCTCAACATCATTGAAAAGGAAAAACCGGAAGGCGTAATCATTCAGTTTGGTGGCCAAACCCCTCTAAATTTAGCCATTCCTTTAGAGAAAAGCGGGGTAAGGATTCTGGGAACAAGTCCGGATAGTATTGACCGGGCCGAGGACCGAAAAAGATTCAATAGCATCGTTAAGAAACTAAATCTTACTCAGTCAGAAAGTGGGACCGCCACCACACTTTCCGAAGCGAAAGAGATTGCCGCTGAAATTGGCTATCCGGTTTTGCTTCGCCCATCCTATGTGCTGGGTGGAAGAGCAATGGAGATTGTCTATGATGAAACTTCTCTGGAGAATTTTATGAAAGAGGCAATTGGCGCTTCCCTTACCTTTGGCAAACATCCGGTATTGATTGATAAGTTCTTAGAGGATGCAATTGAGATTGATGTCGATGCAATAGCCGATGGAGAAAGATGCGTGGTCGCGGGCATTATGGAGCATATTGAGGAGGCGGGAATACATTCCGGGGATAGCGCGATGGTCCTTCCTCCTTACACCTTGAATGAAGAATTGGCTAAACTTATCAAGGAGAATACTTACAAAATAGCAAAAGAATTAAATGTCAAAGGGTTGCTTAACATTCAGTATGCGGTGAAAAATGACACCGTTTATGTTTTAGAGGTTAATCCCAGAGCTTCCCGCACTATCCCTCTGGTCAGCAAAGTAACCGGAATCCCCTGGGCCAAGATAGCCACAAAGATAATATTAGGGAGAAACTTAAAGGAATTAGGCATCACCAAAGAGGTAGAAGTCAGACATATCGCAGTGAAGGAATCGGTTTTTCCCTTTGTTCGTTTTCCTGGTGTAGACGCTGTTTTAGGACCGGAGATGAAGTCAACCGGTGAGGTAATGGGAATTGATTCCACCTTTGGTTTAGCCTTTGCTAAAAGTCAGATTGCGGCGGGCACCAATCTTCCCACAAGAGGAAATGTCTTCCTCTCCGTTAAAAATAAGGATAAGAGAGCAATTATCTTCATTGCTAAAAAATTGGTAGATTTAGGGTTTTCTCTCATTGCTACTAAAGGAACGGCCACCGCCTTAAAAAGGAATGATATCAAGGTAAAGGAAATTTTTAAGGTCTATGAAGGAAGGCCGAATATCGTTGATTTAATCAAAAGCCGAGAGGTTGCCTTAATCATTAACACCCCTTCCGGAAAAAGACCAAAAAAGGATGTTGTCAGTATCCGGGCGGTGGCTCTCGCTCACAACATTCCCCTCATCACTACCGTCTCCGGAGCTTCCGCAGCCGTTAATGGCATCGAATCATTAAAGAAAAAGAAAATATCTGTCAAAAGCCTGCAGGAATACCATAAAGAGATCAATCCCCTCGCCGGTTGAGTTTTCCCTTCCTCTTACTTATCTTTACCTGAGGGTATTTATAGCCTTTTGCTTTTTTTAAAAAGATAACTTTTTTCTGCCGATGATCAATCCTCTTCATTGAATAACTCTAATGTAATCAACTGGTATTTCGGAAAAACTTAAATGTCACCCAAGAAATCGGTAAATATTCAGTAAAGTACGTTCCATCCTGTCATTGCGAGTCCGCCTCAGGCGGACGTGGCAATCCCAAAAAGACGAGATTGCGGAGTTTATCCCGAGTAATGTCATTGCGAGCCCGAAAGGCGTGGCAATCCCTCACTTCTTGAGATTGCTTCGTCGTTAATACTCCTCGCAACGACTTCGTCGGATTGCTTCACTTCGTTCGCAATGACGTGGTTCACTGAGTACTTACAGAAATCGTTTTATCTGGTTATGGTCACCCACTAAAATGAAAGTAACCAGATTGCCTTTCAGTTCAAAAAGGATACGGATAGAAAGTCCAACCCTGATTTCCCAATAATCCTTATATAATTTTTGTTGAGGTATTCAAACTTCATTAATCAACCTCTGAGAATGTTTTTTGGCTTCTTCCGCTTTGCTATAGAGAGTGAATTTTTTCTGAGACCGCTGTTTTTTGACTATTTTCTCTAATTTCTGCCATTCTTTTTCATTAAGAAATTTGTCCTCAACTGATTTGGGAACGAGAACAATTTTACTCTCTTTTTGTTTTACCTCTAAATAATCACCTATTTTAACTCCACTATTCTCCATTACCTGAGGTGGCAAAGTAATCTGCCGACGCTCATTTATTCTTCTCAACATAACCTTTCTCCTCCTTTCTGAATTTCAGTATATCATAAAATATAATTCCGGTCAACTAACTATTTCTTAAACTTTACAACCTCCGAGAGGATATAATATATTTCTATACATTGCGTAAAAAACATTCTTCATTAATCTTTAATCTCTTGCGTAAACTTATAGTCTTTTTAATAAAATCTTTGGTGAGAGGGTCTCGATAGCCACTGACCGCTTTTAATCCAGGATTATAATTTTGAAAAAAATTATTGATTCTGGCCATAAAAATCTCCCGGATATATTTGCCGCAGAGAGAAGAAAGGGCAATGAGAAATTCCTTTTCTTCCCCATTCTGCAGAAAGGAAATCCTTAACTTTTTCTCCTTAAAATTCAACTCATAAGAAGAAACCTCATTGTTTTCCTCTAAAGTTCGACATCTCCAATTTTTTAATAGACCCGACTTCAGCAGGGACATATATCTTCTCTGTCCCCCAATTCTGTCGGCAAAGATAAGAAATTCTTTCTCTTTTTTTCTTAGGAAATAGGAAATCAACTTTTCAAACTGAAGGTAATTAAGATAGGATTTGCTTTTTCCTTTGACCAATCTATTAAATTGGAAGGGACAGATACAGATACTTTTTAAACCAAGAAATTTGATTTCTTCTTCTCTCAATCTCTTCCTCAATTCCTCTGCTTCTCTTTTTATTCTTTCTTCAATCTTGGCGAGGCTAAAGCCTTGCACTACAACCTCCTTTAGCCAAAGGGGAAGGAGAATCTCCTCCCAGCAGGGTCTATATTTGCTCTTGCTTTTTTTGCATAGCTGAGGAAATAGAGAAAAATTAAGAATAATTTTGGAAAGGAATTTATCAGGATTTTCCGGTAGAGTTTTAAAAAGGAGATAAAAAAAAGCAGAGACTACAAGCTCTCCCATCTGGCAGCGCTTCAGAGAACTCCGGGAAAACAACTTCTTGGAGTCGGCTACGATAATTTTCTCAGGATAATCATCAGGATTCTTTGATATATTTAAAACCCGCCAGAGGTTTCCTCTTTTCTTTACTTTAAATGCGCTGGCGGTGATAATCAAGGGACCAAGAACAGGACCATAGCCATTCTCATCAATCCCGACAATTATCATCTGATTAACATCAATGTGAGAGGGGTGACGGGGGAAAAAAATGAAACTTTTTTATATATATTTTACAGAACCCCTTTAAATAAAAACAAAAAAAATAAAAAACATACAAAAAAAAACC
>DAOVGU010000093.1 GCA_030672255.1 bacterium | reverse complement strand
GACCTGCTTAATGTCATGGTGGGAGAACTGGCCAGATAAACAGAGTATTCGCCCAGGAATATCTGGAGGTATTTTTCATGGCAGAATCTAAATCTATTATCCTTTTGCCCGATCGTAACCCAGATGAATTGGTGCTGACATTTGCTGGCAACGTTGTAAAACATCTCGGGGTTCAGATGTATGCTGGACGGCCAGTTCCTGCCATTGCCGAACTCGTTTCAAATTCTTGGGACGCAGACGCGAAAATTGTCGATGTTCGCGTACCTTTAGGTTCGGCATGGAATCCTATCAACGAAGACCACATAATTGAAGTTGAAGACGACGGTCGAGGGATGACCTGGGAAATGGTACGAGATTCATATCTAGACGTTGGCAGGGACAGACGGGAGGCGGAAAAAACCGATCGTTCTAAAGGAGGACGGCTATTGCAAGGAAGAAAGGGGATAGGCAAACTTGCTGGCTTCGGAATTGCCGACATGGTCGAGGTGCAAACTGTCCATGAAGATTCGTATCCGGACATTGGTGAAAGAGTTCTTATTTGGTTTAGGTTATCGCTCGAAGAATTAAAGAAAGTAGAAAAGGCTCCAGCTCCAGTTGACATAATTTATGCGGGTCCCATGAGCAAAGCCCCCGTGGGAGGACGAAAAAAAACTGGGACGACGGTGACTTTACGTCAATTACATCAACGACGAACTCAGAGCAAGGAAAGGTTTCACTGGAGCATGGCTAAACGATTTTTATTAATTGGTCCAGGATTTTTAGTTAGAGTTAATGGTCAAGAACTCAGAGAAGAACATATCCCGCTTCAGTGGCGGTGGCCAGAGGAACGGGAACGCTGGGCAGACGCAGAGGTTGAAGGATGCGGCCCCGTTCAATACTGGATTGGTTTTACTAAAAATCCCAGAAAACAGAGCGAAGGAGAACAATCCGGAATTTTCATATACACTAGAAGCAAAGTGTCACAGGAAGCGACGTTTTTTGACATCAGTGGAGGAGTTACTGGTCAACATGGTCTACGTTACATGGTAGGTATGGTGAAAGTCGAGTGGCTGGATGTGGGAATTGGCGGTCCTGATTTGATAGCCACGCATCGTGGCGCAATTGCTTGGGAAAGTCCTCAGGGTAGTGCATTCCAAACTTGGGGCCAGAATCTCATAAAAAAACATTTAGTCGAGTGGGCAAAAAAACGCGCGGAATTGAGAGAAAGACAAATTTTGGAGTTAAGTCCTGAAATTCGAAAGCGAATTGAAACCTTGACACCTGCTTATAAGCAAGTTGCAACTCGGTTTTACGAGAAGTTTAAGACAATCGAAATGGAGCCTGAGGAATTTGAGAACATCGTTTCCTGGTTCCTTGATGCCCTGGAAAACGCCACCCTAAGAAATATCTTGATTAAACTTAGGGAAACTAACGTTAAAGACCTTGAAAAACTCGACGAATTGCTTTCTAAAATGGAAATCCGTACCGCCGTAACACTTTTGCAGATAATTGAAAGCAACCTCGCTGCGATTGAAACGCTGAAACAAATGCATCTAAATACTGCAGCGGAGAGAGGCGTGATTTCCAAACATCTGGAAAAAAACCCGTGGCTTATTAACCCAACTTGGATATTGAACAGCCCAGAAGGTCGCGTTTCCACTTGGATTAAAAATAAGTTTGGTCTTGAACCAACAGGACAAAAAGGAGATTTAGATAGGGCCGATTTCTTGTGCGTTGGCGTGGGTGGAACCTTGAACATCGTAGAAATTAAACGCGGTAGACACATAGCAATTGAAAAAGATTTTCTTCAGGCAAATAAATATCGAGAATACGTGCTAAAGAGATTCGGTGAAATATCAGAATCAGAAGGAATTAAATATGGCTATGTCGTTAGCCATCTCATTGCAGCCGAGTTGAATCCTGAGGCAAAAGGCCTAAAGGATGCTTACGGCGACAAAGGATGGGTCTATTTTACGAGTTGGAGCGATTTAATCGAGCAGGCAAAAATTGCCCACAAACAGTTTAGAGATGTACTAAAAAAAGCAAGCGAAAAACAAGATTTTGGTGAAAAATGAAATCTTCGGCATGAATGATATATTTTCATGGCACCGAGAGAGAAGACTCACAAACATTTTAAATTAGGGCTTGAGACAAGGTCGTCGTATGAGTGAGTACTGGCACGGTGTATATGCTGGAGACATTATATGAAATGGCAAATTCTGTTATAGAGACAATAAAATGGAAATTAAAAGAATAAATAAAATAGTAAAAGCTGATATTAAGGAAGGATTAAGAACGATTTATCCTGAAGTTTTTGAGGATAATAAAATTAATTTTGAGAAACTGAAGGCACTGTTAAGTGGTAAAATCATTGAAAAGGAAGATGACAGATTTTACTTTAACTGGGCTGGGAAAAGTGGTCTTCATAGAATTATTCAAGCACCTGCTTATGGAACACTAAAACCAGATAAAGAAAGGTCTGTAGATTTTGACAGGACAGAGAATATCGTTATTGTTGGTGAAAATTTAGAAACATTAAAGTTATTGCTTAAACCATATTTTGGCAAGGTTAAAATGATTTATATTGACCCTCCATATAACACTGGCAAGGATTTTATTTACCGTGATAATTTTAAAGAACCTTTAAAGGATTATTTAGAAAAAACAGGACAGATTGACAGTGAAGGGAAAAAACTTACTACGAATAGAGAAGCAAGCGGAAGGTATCACTCTGACTGGCTCAATTTCATGTATCCGAGATTATTTTTGGCAAGGAGTTTGCTAAGAGATAATGGGGTTATTTTTATTTCCATTGATGATAATGAAGTCCATAACTTGCGAAAAATTATGGATGAGATTTTTGGGGAGGAGAATTTTGTAGTACAAATTATTTCGAGTCTAAATCCAAGAGGAAGACAATCTATGGAGCATATTGCTATAACTCATGAATATTTAGTAGTGTTTGCTAAAAATATTAAATCTTTGAGATTTAAAAAGAAACCTTTAACTGATAAACAATTA
>DAOVGU010000064.1 GCA_030672255.1 bacterium | reverse complement strand
TGAGTCCGAGAAGAACGGTTCCTTCGGTCAAGACAGCTCTTGCAAAACCAAAAAGACCCAAAATAGCACCCAGGACCAATCCCAGACCAATTTCTCTACGCATTACTCTGAAGATATGCTTCAAGGATATTTCACCGGTAGCCAGCCCCCGGATGATTGTAGCCGAGGATTGCGTTCCCGCATTACCACCGGTTCCAATAAGCAAAGGAATAAAATAGGCAAGTGCCACCATCGCCTCAAGAGCGTGGGAATAACCTTTGAGAATATTGCCGGTAAAGGTCTGGGCGATAAGAAGAGCAATAAGCCAGAGAATACGCTTTCTAGCCAGGGTAAAGAAGTTACTCTTAAAATATTCTTCCTCAGGTGCCTCCATCGCCGCCATTTTGTGAATATCTTCGGTATCCTCTTCCTTAATGATGTCTATTGTATCATCAACCGTAACAATCCCGGAAAGTTTATCTTTTTTGTCAACGACCGGCACCGCCAAAAAATTATATTTGGCAATTAACCGGGCTACCTCTTCCTGGTCCTGATTCTCCTTGACGCTAATTACTTCAGGATGCATAATCTCGGCAATTTTCTGGGAGGGCTCCCCTAAAACCAGGTCTTTCAAAGAGACAACGCCAACCAGTTTTTCTTCGTTATCTACAACGTAAAGATAATAAATGGTCTCCTTCTTTGGCGCCATCTGCCGAATGTTTTTCAGTGCTTCATCAATGGTTAGGTCTGGCTTCAATGAAGCATATTCTGTGGTCATAATACTGCCGGCAGAATGTTGCCTTTCTTTGAGAAGTTTCTCCACATCGGCGCGTTCTGGGGGACTCATCAAGGGAAGAAAGCGCGCAATAATTTCCTCAGGCAATTCCTCAAAAAGGTCGGCCCTTTCATCAGGAGCCATCTCATTTAAGACCGTCGCCGCATAATTTTTCCCGAGAAGCGAAAGGAGAGAGGCCTGCTCCTCTTCATCCAGTTCGTTAAAGGTATCCAGGGCAAGTTCCTGGGGGAGAAGGCGAAAAACCACTACTGTCTCTTCATCCTTGAGATTGGTTAAAATGGAAGCGATATCAACCGGATGAAGGTCTTTGAGTGCTATTTTCATCTCCTCAATCCGGTTTTCCTTTAATAACTGTCTTATTTCCGGCGTTAAAAGTCCCTGTCGTTTCATTTTTTGAAATTCCCGATTAAGGAGAGAACTTTGGCAGTAGAAATTAGGGATTGAGAAAGTCCTTTTTCCTTTAGTTCTTCAAGGGTAAGAGCATTTTTCAGTAAGAATGGACCAATACGTTTTCTGACGAGAGCCGATTGGAAAGCACCACAGCCAAGTAGTTCCCCCACATCCCGACAGATTGCCCTGATGTAGGTCCCTTTAGAGCAAACCACCCGAAAAGAAACGAAAGGAATTTTAATCTCCTTAATTTCCATCTCGCTAATTTTTATCTTTCTTGCTTTTCTGGGGACATCCTTTCCTTCCCGGGCAATCTTATACATCCTTTTGCCGTGATATTTAAGAGCAGAAAAAATGGGGGGAACCTGTTTTATTTCCCCTTTAAACGAGAAGAAAACTTTTCTTACTTCTTCCTCTGTTACCAAAAGATTATCTATTTTAGAGAGAATTTTACCCTCTGCATCCAGGGTATCGGTTCTTATCCCCAGTTTTAAAGTTGCTTCATATTCCTTCTTCTGCGCCATCAGCAGAGAGGAGAATTTTGTTGCTTTTCCCAGGCAGACAAGGAGCACCCCGGAAGCTGCCGGGTCTAATGTCCCGCTATGACCAATTTTTTTCCGGGGATGAAAATTCTTTTTGATGAATCTGATAACATCATAGGAGGTAATCCCCTTCGGCTTATTAATATTTAGTATTCCATCCATAGTTAATTCCTAAATGTAAATTGTGCCTTTGGTTAAACCTAATTAGTTGTTTCCTAAAATTAATTTGACTTTATTAACGAAGGATTTAGTATCGATTTTAGAGAGTTGATGAGCATCGGTTCCAAGATGAAAGCATACTTTTACTTCCCGACCAACATTCCAATACCGTTTAGCAAATTCCGGGTCACTCAGAATGGAAGGATTAATCT
>DAOVGU010000188.1 GCA_030672255.1 bacterium | reverse complement strand
TCTACCTCTTGTGGTCCTATATGCACAACTAATGTTTCTAAGAAAGTGAGGCTTGGTATGTCCCAAACAGAGGTTTTATCTCTCTGCGGTTCACCTACACATAAAGAAATTTCCTATACTCTTTATGGAACAAAAGAAGAGTGGATTTACAAAGGATTTTTCAAGGTCCATGATGTTGTATTCCTTAATGGTAAAGTAGTAACGATACACGAGAAAGGTATGTAAGCAGGGTTAGGTCTCAACATTCAACAAGAAAAATAGCGATAGTGGGTTCAGGATACTTTAAATCTTCAGCGGAAGAGATTCTGCGTATAAGCTTAATGGAAATGGGTTGCCAAGTAGTTAGAGAAGCTTTCCCGGAACTTAAGTAAAAAGCCAAAGAAGAGATGCGATGGAAAGGAAGGAATTTAAGGATTGGCCTCAGATAAATTTTAATGGATTACGCATTTTATTAGCAAATACAGATGATCTTCACAAACAGGGATTTGCTGGTGCAAAAGAAGAGGAATTTGAGAATACAATTATAGTTTTTCCAGAAATCTGGGAGGGATCATTTGATAATAAAAATCACGGATATGGACCGGTGGTAAAAAAGATTAAAATTGTTTATTTGGATGAAAATTATAGAAAAATTGTAGAAAAAATAATGGAGAAAGAAACCGGTAGATCTAGTCCTCCAGAAGGTACTAAAATAGCAATTGAAGGATTACCATAAAAATAAATTGCAAAGATTGCCATGAAGATGGCAAATACGAAATTACAATTTAAATTTCTTTAATCTTTCTTCGCGTTTTCTTAATTTCGTGCTTTCGTGGTAATATTAATCTTTAATCTGTGGTTAAAATAGCATTGAAAGTTTTCTTTTTATCCCTCAAATATAAAATATGCAAATTGAAGAAGTAGTCAAATATTGGCTCACTTCCGCAGAAGATGACAAAAGAGTTGCTGAACATCTTTTCGAAAAGGGTGACTACGCTTACGCACTTTTCTTTGGACATCTCTACTTAGAAAAGTTGTTGAAGTCCACAGTGGTGAAAGCAACTGATGCCCAGGCACCATCAATTCACAACCTTAGAGTTTTGAGCGAAAGGGCTAAATTACCGGTTTCTGATAAACAATTAGAGTTTTTGATTAAAGTCCAAGAGTATAACCTAAGGGCGCGATATCCAGACTTCAAATTTGATTTTAAGAAAAGATGCACGAAAGAGTTTACCCAAAAGGAACTTGAAGAAATAGTGGAATTTGGAAAATGGTTAAAAGGGAAGATTTAGAAAAGATAAAGAGATTAGCCGCCGCTCTGAAAGAAGCAGGTATTAATGTTAAGGCTCTCTATCTTTACGGTTCCCGGGCTAAAGGAGAGGTAGACAGAGATAGCGATATTGATGTCGCCATCATTTCCGAAGATTTTTCTGGAAACCTTTCTATTGATTTAAAGTCTGTATTGCCCGCTTTAAAGAAAAGTGACTCTGCCATTGAACCAGTATTTTACCGACCGGAAGACTTTCGGGAAGAAGACCCATTGGTCTGGGAAATACAGCATAGTGGCGTAAAAGTAGTAGTATAGGATAAGATTATGAAAATTGTCAGTGCAAAAATTTTGGATAAGAGGCATTTAGAGTTAATACGGCCAATTTCTGAACATCCAGGAGAATCTATCCAGATTTTTATTCCTGATAAGGACGAAGAAAACCACCTGTGGCGAAAGGCTGCAAAAGAGCATTTTTTGAAATGCTACGATATTAATCAGGGGGGGAAATGTTAACAGAGTATATAGAAGAAGCGATGAAAAAAGCAAAATATGAAATTATAAAAGATGAGGAGCCTTATTATGGAAAAATTTCCGAACTTTCTGGAGTTTGGGCCACCGGAAAAACATTAGAAGAATGTAGAAAAAACTTAAAGGAGACAGTGGAAGATTGGATTATATTAAGCGTAAAAAAAGATTTACCCATTCCTAATTTAGGAAAAGAATCAATTAAAGTTGAGGAAAAGGTAAGTGCCTAAATTAAAGCCAATCTCATTTAGGGAATTGGTATCTAAATTAAAAGAATTTGGTTTTGAAGGACCATATCCTGGAGGAAAACATCTATTCATGATTAAAGGGAATAGGAGGATAACTCTCCCGAATCCACATAAGAAAGAGATAAGTACGGACCTTCTTATTAGAATTCTGAGACAGGTGGGAGTTAAAAGAGAAAACTGGGCAAAATGAAAAAATTTTGTTTAATAGGATTGATGGTTTTGACCGAAGGTTTGTTGCCCTAAAAATAATTCGTGGTAATGTTATTGAGATTGCCACGGACGCTGTGCGAGGAATAACGAGCACGAGACAGCGTCGGGTGCAAGATGTGAGCACCCTGCCTGACGAAGCGGTAGCTGAGGAGACCTACGGGCTCGCAATGACATCTATGGTTAAAAGAGAAGATTCAGAAAAGGAAAAGGGATTAAAGTGACTCTGCTATTGAACCGGTATTTTACCGGCCGGAAGACTTTCGGGAAGAAGACCCCTTGGTTTGGGAAATACAGCATAACGGCATAAAAGTGGTAGCATAGGAAATTGTTTATTATGAAAAAAATTTTTCTTTTTATTCTTTTTTTATTTTTTTTAA
>DAOVGU010000143.1 GCA_030672255.1 bacterium | reverse complement strand
AACCTTCCCCTTCTCCTCCAATAGCTTCTTCATATCCTTTACCTCTGGCTCTCCTCCAGTATGACAAACTGTAGCACACTGAGCGCAGCCAACAAGAAAGATTTTTTGCTCTTTAAGATACTTTAATATTTCCTCAATGGGCTTCTGAACAGTAATAACCATTATCTTCTCCCCCCTCTGTGTCTCCCCACAAGTGGGGAGAACATTTAATAAAGATACTTTTCAATCTGTGTTAATCTGCGTATATCTGTGGTTTCATAATTTCTCGATAGTGGCGAGAACTTCTCCTACTTTAATCTTTTCTCCTACAGGAAAGAAAATTTTACTTAAGTTTCCTTTTTCCGGTGCGGGAAGATTAAAGGAGGCCTTTTCCGTAGTTAGCTCTACCAAATCTTCTCCTTTCTCTACCGCATCGCCTTCCTTATGGTGCCAGAAGGAAACTTCAGCCTCTTCAATTCCCTCTCCTAATTTTTCCAATCGCACCTCAATCGTCATAACCCTCCCGATATTCAATTAATCCGTCATTGCGAAGCCGAAGGCTGTGGCAATTTGACGAAGTCATTGCGAGCCTGCCTTTGGCAGACGTGGCAACCTCGAGATTACCACATCGCTATCGCTCCTCGTAATGACCCTATGGGTCGGATTGCTTCACGGAGTTTACACTGAACGAAGTGAACGTGTTCGCAATGACATAGGGTTCACCAAACATTTACTATTTCATTTAAACCTTTTTGGTAGATGGATGGCTCTCTTTTCTATGTCCTCTGCGGCCTCGCGGATGCTCTCGGCAAATGTAGGATGACCATAGATGAGATCGGAGAGGTCCTTTACTTTCGCACCCAATTTCATCGCCAGAGCCAGAATGGTAATTAAATCCGTTGCTTCTGGTCCCACAATCTGCGCACCCAAAATCTCCCCTGTTTCTTTCTCGGCAATAATCTTGACAAAGCCTTCAGTCTCATCTACCGCATGAGCCTTTCCTAAGGCCTGCAGAGGAAATTTTCCGATACTTACAGGGTACTTCTCCCTTGCTTCCTTCTCTGTCAAACCAACGGTACCAATTTCGGGGTCAGTAAAGATGCAACTGGGAACTACCCGATAGTCCATAGTAGCAAGAGAACCCTGACTATTTTCTGCCGCCACCACACCCTGCCTTGAGGCTAAATAGGCTAAAAGTCCCTTGCCCGTGATATCACCAACCGCATAGATATTAGGAATGTTTGTCTCCATCTTCTCATTGACCAGGATATTTCCCTTTTCATCCTGCTTAATTCCCATATTATCCAGCCCCAAATTCTCTAAATTTAAACTTCTACCGATAGCAATTAGGATTTTCTCTGCGGTAAGATTCTTTGGCTCTTCCACTCTCGTTTTTGTAAATATTTTGATCCCTTTTCTCTTAAAACATCCTTCAAGGAAATGTCCAACCTCCTCATCTTCCAAAGGAAGAAGATGGTCCATCATTTCATAGATTGTGACCTCCGCACCCAACCGATTAAAGATAACCGCGAACTCACAGCCAATTGCTCCCCCTCCGATAATTACAAGGCTTTTGGGCACTTTAGTTAGGGAAAGCAGTTCATCACTGCTGAGAAACCTCTCGTCATCAAAAGGAAAACTTTTGGGTCTTAAAGGGGAGGAGCCGGAGGCCAAAATGACCTTCTCCGTTTTAATCTCCTCCTTTGCTCCTTCTCCGGTTACCTCAACACAATCGGCCGTCTTTATCCTGCCAAAACCTTTGATTAGTTCAATCCCATTACTTTTGAAGAGAAATAGAACACCCTGCACCAATTTGGTTACAACCCTATCCTTCCAGGCCATCAGCTGGGCAAGGTCAATGTCAGAACCTTCAATCTTTATTCCGCAGGATTCAAACTTCTTTACCTTAACTGATGAGTCAAGAGCACCAATTAAACACTTGGTCGGAATGCAACCTTTATTAAGGCAGACTCCTCCTACGGTTTCTTTCTCAACTACCCCTACCTTCGCTCCTAACTGGGAAGCTCTGATCGCCGCCACGTAGCCAGCCGGTCCAGCACCGATAACAATTAAATCATATCTTCTCATGGAATAGTAACGCTGTCATTGCGAGCGATACAGAAGTGAGCGTGGCAATCTCACGCTTCTATGAAAAGAGAGATCCTTCGCCTTTGGCAGAATGACATAGAAGTAGTTTTCTGCCAAAATACCAGAAGGATGGCAATCTTTTTTTGTTAAAATTTTTCTCTTTATTTCGTCCTATTTTCATTTATTTGTCTCAGCATATATGGACTTTTTAGACAACCTGTAAGAGTATGAATAATCTAGACTAAAGTACATTAATCGCTAACATTATAATGATAGGAACAATCACTACCATAAAAACATTGGTAAATGCCCAACAAGAATTTGTTAAATCCTTCTCCAGTCTGAACAAATTGGATAACATCAAGCTGGATATAGCCACTGGCATACTTGCTTCAATAAAAACTACCTTTAATATGAACCTGTTGGGAATCTTTGAATATCCTATCAAATAAGCTCCTAGCAAGCCAATAATGGGAGAGTAAAGAAACTTTATTAATGAAATAGTCGCCCATGTTTTTTTATACTTCAATATCCCTTCCGACTTGAACGTCAAGCCGGCCGCAAATAATAAAAAAAATGTGGATATAGGAATTAATCCTTTAAATATTGTCCCGCAGACCTCAGGGCGATTTATGCCAAACACATTCAAACAAATTCCCACTACTATGCCCAATAATGGAGGTAATCCCCCTTTCTTAACAAACGTATTCATGGTATTTTTTACCATTCTTTTCCCCTCCACACTGCCATAATAAGCAGCAATATAGAAACCGATTACATACAAACAAAAAGAGAAACCCAAACCATATATTACTGATAAACCGTAGCCCTCTTCCCCTAGTAGTAAAAAGCATAGAAATCCACCCAGGGAAAATCCAACATTTGAAAACAAAGCAGAAGTGATATAACTACCCGTCTCCTGCTGGCTGAGTCTATGAAATTTGGATAGATATTTCGCCGGAAGTATAGTTGACAACATAACTATAATTCCTACTAATGGCAGACCAAAAATCCGCACATGAGAAATATCCAGTATCCAAAAAGAAAGGCAGTTGACCGCAGGGATAAGGAAGATCATCACTACTTTAGTTATTGTGGTGGATTTTTCTATAGCGACATAGCCCTTTCTCCTGGCAAAATAACCCACCGCCATAGATCCGTATAAAAGTGTTAATGTATAACCAATTTTGACTATCATTTATCGATTGGTTACAACTTTTATCCTGCCTGCTTTAAATTGAATTAATGTCCCCTTAGAACCACTCCTAAGTATCTTATATCCTTGACCTAGGCGAATACTGCTACCAGATATATCCACTATGGCCGTGAAATAAAGGCTCTTTGGCAATCTCTTTACCCAATCCGGCAGTTCAGTATCTATTGTAAGATTTTTCCCATCCCATCTCGTGCCTTTCACCACTGCAAATGTCCTGACTATATGCGGTGTTTCCGCAGTTCCCTCATTTACTTCAATGTGGTAGGTGCCTCTTCGGTTTGGTAAAAATACAATGTCTCCATCAAAATAGTGCCAGGGTTTGCCATTTAATCTAACACTCCTAACCTGTTTCTTAAAATGCAGCCTTGGAGCAAAAAGCATTGGTGTAGTCGATAATACATTGACCGCACATCTACTACCCCCCTTTATCTTACCAATGTTTCTTAAAGCTAAAGTATACTGACAACCCCAACCTGGCTTTACTATATCTCTGATAAATCCATACCGCTGGATAGTAGCTGAACCTTTAGCTTCAAGATAAACCTTCAAGTAATCAACACCAGGATGCTCTAAACTTGGCTGAGCACCTCTAAACATCCACCAACCCTTTTCTTTAACAAAGTAAGGACTTTAGGGGATGCAAGTAGAATAGTCCAAGACTATGAGC
>DAOVGU010000072.1 GCA_030672255.1 bacterium | reverse complement strand
GCCTCGCACTACATCAGATGTAGTGCGAACCTTTCAGGTTCGCTAAAAAGATTAATCTATGGAGAAAATAGTATATCAACCTATTGGGATTATACACACAAACTTCACTGAAAAGGAAGGTGTGCCTATCCAGAGTGTCTTCGGAGCTAATCACAGGGGAAGGGTAGAGGTGTTTTCTGAATATGCGGCTGGACTCAAGGATATTGAAGGGTTTTCTCATATAATTCTTATTTACCACTTTCATTTATCGAAAGATTATTGTTTGACGGCGAAACCATTCTTAGATGATGAAAAAAGAGGTATTTTCTCCATAAGGTATCCCCGAAGACCAAACCCTGTCGGTCTTTCTCTTGTCAGATTAGATAAGGTTAAAGGGAATATACTGGAAATCAGTGAAATAGACATTGTGGATGGAACACCACTCCTTGATATCAAACCCTATGTGCCCAAGTTCGATAACAGGAATGATGTAAGAACCGGTTGGTACGAAAAAGTATCCGCAAGGTCTGGTAGATATAGGGCAAAATATGGAAAATAATAAATGTTAACTGAATTAAGAAAATTAAAATTTAAGGTTTTTACCCTCTCTCTTAGTTTGTTTCTTGCCTTCTTTATCGCAGCGATTCTTCTATCCATTGTTACCCACACGAACCTGCAGGCTTTGATAAAGAGTATTTTCTCCCGTGAAATACAGTTTGCGATGAGATTGAGTTTGATAACTTCTATTATCTCTACGATTTTGTGCCTTCTCGTCTCCATACCGGTTGCCTATGCCCTTGCGAGGTATAAATTCCCGGGGAAGACTTTGGTCAATACTATTTTAGATTTGCCATTGGCATTACCACCACTGGTGGCGGGAGTTGGTTTACTGCTATTATTTGGCACAACCTCGTTGGGCAAGGCTCTGGCAAGGGCGGGACTTGTTTTTGTTTTTACGCCGCTGGGAATCATCATCGCCCAATTCTTTGTGAACATACCATTTATGCTGCGCATATTGAGGTCTGCTTTTGAGAGTGTAAGTCCAAGATATGAATATGTTGCCCAGACACTTGGTTGTTCAACCGCACAGGCGTTCCGGAGGGTTACACTTCCGATGGCAAGGAATGGTCTCTTAGCCGGTTCAATCATTACCTGGTCTAAAGCAATAGGAGAGTTTGGTGCGGCATTGATGGTGGCCGGGGCAATAAGATTAAAAACTGAAACATTGCCCATCTCGCTGTTTTTGAATATGTCCTGCGGGGAACTTAATTTAGCCATAGCTGCCGCTACCATCCTTATTGTTATTTCTTTTGTTTCGCTATTTATTTTTGAAAAGTATGGTCGTGCCGTGCGGTTGTATTGAGAAGATGATAAAGGTTAAAGGTTTGTTCAAGGATTTGGATGAATTCTCTCTGCGGGATATAAACCTTGATGTGAATGGGGGTGAATATTTTGTCATCCTGGGTCCCACCGGGGCGGGAAAAACAATTCTTCTGGAAACAATCGCCGGTATCTATCATCCCGAAAGGGGCAGAATATTTATTCAGAGGCGCGATATTACAAATATCCTCCCTCAGGAACGAAACATAGGGATGGTCTATCAGGATTATATGCTTTTTCCTCATTTGACAGTCCAAGAGAATGTTTGTTTTGGCTTAAGAAAAAAGGAGTTCTTTAAAGAAAAGATAAAAAAGATAATATCTTTATTCGGTATTTCTCATCTTCTATCTCGCTATCCTAACACTTTGAGCGGAGGAGAAAAGCAGAGGGTTGCTATCGCGCGCGCCCTGATGGCAGAGCCTGAAGTCTTGCTTCTGGACGAACCCCTGAGTGCATTAGATGTCCAGACAGCAGAAAGATTCAGGGAGGAGCTAAAGAAAATCCATTCCACCGTCAAAACTACGACTATCCACGTAACGCACAGTTTTGAAGAGGCATTCTTTCTGGGAGATAGAATTGCGCTGATGAACAAAGGGAGAATTGTTCAGGTAGGCGAACCCAAAGAGGTGTTTCAAAAACCAAATTCTGAGTTTACCGCAGGGTTCCTGGGCGTAGAGAATCTTTTTCAAGGAGAGTTAAGTGTCAATAATGGCATTGCCGAGGTCAATATTAATGGAATAAAAATTGTTTCTGCCACCCCTAAGTCGGGGAGTAGGTATCTCTCTATCCGGCCGGAGAATATATTAGTTTCAAGGGAAAGGATTGAATCCAGTGCGCGAAATTCATTTAGAGGCAGAATAGAGAATATACGGGAAATGGGAGCCATTATGAAAATAACGGTCAATATTGGTATCCCTTTTGTTGTGATTTTGACCAGACAGTCATTTGAGGATTTGAGTTTGACGGAAGGTA
>DAOVGU010000052.1 GCA_030672255.1 bacterium | reverse complement strand
GTCAAAGAACTAACAGACGCTATTAAACAATACATTGAAGCCAATAATAAAAATCCAAGATCATTTGTCTGGATAAAGACAGCAAATGAAATTCTTGCAAAGTCACAAAAGTGTAAAGATGTTTCAGTTACAGGACACTAGTATTTCTGCTGTAGATCGGCAAATCTTTCAGAAATTAGCAATTTCGCCAATAGGAGTAACTACTGTAAGAACCCCTACAACATCCCAAGAACAAAATCTTTACCCTGTAACTTTATTCTTCCCTGAATTACAACTTGGCGGGGAGATTGCTGGCGTAATAGGTAGTAATCTCTTAAGTCAGGGAATCCTTGCCTTAATTGGAAGGGATTTATTAGCCAGATTTGTTTTTATTTATAATGGTAAGAGTGGAAGTTTCACTCTTGCTTTTTAATTCAAAACCTCAACTTCTCCGTCGCTCCCTTTAAATGCTCCGGTGCCAAGTGCGCATAAATCATCGTTGTCTTAATATCCGAATGGCCTAACAATTCCCGAACAGTTGCTAAATCCACTCCGGCCATGACAAGATGAGAAGCAAAAGTGTGCCTGAGGTCGTGGATATCAGCATTCTCAATTCCTACTTTTTTATAAACTTTTTGAATATCCCTTAACAAATTATTCTTAATTAGTTTACCATCCTTAGTGGTGAAGATATAGCCTGAATTACCTTCTTTTGTCTTTCTTTCCAGAACTTTCCTTAATTCTGAATTGATAGGGATATAACGGGGTTTGTGAGATTTAGTTCTAAAACCTGTTTTACTCTGAACCGTGATAATTCCCCGGGTCAAATCAATATTACCCCATTCCAAATGGCAAAGTTCAGAGCGTCGCAATCCAGTATTTAGAAAGGTTATGATTATATCCCTTAATTTACCTGAAGAAACTTGAAGAAGTTTTTTTATTTCTTCTTTTGAAAGAAAACGAGGTGGATTTTTCTCCGGCATTGGTATTCGTTTTATCGCATCCATTGGATTTTTGAAGAGGTATCCCCATTCCTTTGCCCGGTTAAGCATACTGCGGAAAGTAGTTAATTCCCTATTGAGGGTTACCGGAGATACTTTTCTTAGCCTTTCAGCTTTATAGCGCTCAAAATGTTCTGGTTTTAGATTAGAAAGAGGAGAGGCAGGGTCACTGAATTTCAAAAATTGCTTGAGATGGAGCCTCTCATTATAGATGGTAGTGGGGGTTTTATTAGCCTTTGAGTACTCAAAATATTTATCTACGAAATTTTGAACAGAGATCCGTTCAACAGCAAGGTCTAAACTTCTTCTTTCTAATTCTCTTTCTAAACGAGCCAGTTCTAATTGGGCTAATCTTGCATCTCTCGAGGTCCGACGGCGATACCTCTTGCCTTGAAAAGTAAGGTCAATATACCAGACTCTTCCCCTTTTATATAGGTTTTTATATTGGCGTTTCATCGAAAGAAAAGGCACAAAAAAAGACACAAAAGCAGAGATAAAAAATAATCATTCTACGGAAATGCAGATTATTATTGAATTTCAAGGAATAAATAAAAAGTTAAAAATCTTGCTTTTCACCTTGGGAAGGTTGCACTCTACCACTGAGTTATTCCCGCATATAATCAGCAAATCCCTGCTCTATGCTTATCATAGAAAATTTTGACACTTCTTTATTGTTTGTTGCTTTTCGCTCCTTTTCGCTCATTTCCTGTCTTAAAGTGGCACAAATCTGGCACAAGATTTTCGATCTTTGATTTTAAATAGATTTATTTTTATATAGATTTAATCGAAATTCCACCAAAGATTCCGGGATGCCATAGATCCGGGAAATATTAGAAATAGTTGGGTTATCTTCTTCTTGTTCTCTATACTGGTCTAATATCAGAGTAGGAAGAATTGCAAAAGCAGAGAATATTTGGGATTGCCATTCAATGGAGCCAATAAGAAGAGTATTTTTGGTAATAAAGAAATGATTGTAATCTCTATGGAGGAAGTAATGGCCTAATTCGGCAAAGGCAACTACTTTCTTTTCCAATCTGAGATATTTTTCAAGAATGATATGATGGGTTCCATCAATGACAAGGTAAACTCCCTTGATTTTTCTTCCTAAGTCCCATTCAGCGACAACAATATTTTCTTCATTACAAATCTCATAGAAGTCATTTATTCCCAAGGACCGATGATTAAAGGCAGGATACCTTTTCTCAATTTCGCTAATTTTATTAATAACACGGGATAAGCTCACTTCTTTTTCTTCTTGCTTTGACTCTTAACGTACCGGATATAGCTAATGACTCCTTTTAGATCTTCCTTGGTCAATCCTTTTGCACTCTCAAACATCATCTTGATATTTGGGTCCCGGAGGATGTCTTCATCGGAAAATTCCTCCTCATCGGAGAGGAGATAATCAGTAGTAACATGGAGGGCGGAGGCGAGTTTTTGGAGGGTACCGGAAGAAGGTACCGGTCTTTTCCCGTTCTCAATATTACAAATAGCAACACTTGTTAGCTTAGATAATCTTGCTAATTCGGTCTGGGTTATTCCCTTTTCTTCCCGCAGCTTTCTGATTTTATCTCCAATATTCATTTTGACAACCAACAAAAAAAGATTGTAAAATATTTGACATAAATTTTAGCATATGATAAAATGGCTGTCAAAAGTTATTGATACTTTAATAGTAAGTTTAGCCTTATTATCAATAGGATTTGTATTGCTACAGATATTTGCCGCTCTTTCTCAAAACCAGATAGCTTGGATTATAAAAGCAGATTCTGTGATATGCGGAATTTTCTTTTGTGAGTTTGCTATTAAGTTTTTATATGTAGATTCAAAGAAGAAATACTTTCGTAGTAATTGGTTAAATATTATTGCGATGATTCCTGTTACAGATCCTGCTGTGCGCTGGATTCGTGGATTAAGGCTCTTAAGAATAGCCAGATTATCCAGAGCATCTCGGTTCTTTAAGGTGCTCAAATTTAAGAGGATAAACTTGGCTAAATTAAAAAAGGTAGGCATAGGGATCCGCAAGATTTGGAAAATGAAATGAGTAAGATAAGAAGAAATCTTTATAAGGCTGCGCGCATCTTAGGAGATATAGAGGCGGCTAAAAAAGGTAAAGTTGGCCAACGGATTGGCAGAAGGATAACCGGTAAAATGGCAGGGAAAGGGCTAAAGGCTTCTACTTCCGGTTGCTTTATTGCCACTGCCATCTATGGTACACCGGTAGCTAAAGAGATAAAGGATCTCTGTAAGTTTAGGGACCGGATTCTCCTGAAAGATCCTCTCGGAAGAGGATTTGTTAAATTTTACTACGCTACTCCCCGCCAATTGCTAATTTTATTAGGAATAAACCTATCTTAAAAGCGGTTATAAGGAAAGTGCTTGGCAAAACTATTTTCTTGAGGTATAATAGAATTAAAGAAAATGGAAAAGAATTTGACAAAGACTTAAAATTGGGGTATAAATAGAATAGGTGAGAAAATGGAAGATAAAGAAAAAAAAGAAATAGAATTAGAGATAGAGTATAATTATTATAAAGCACACAAAGAAGAATGGTTAAAGGAGAGAGAAAACCAATTTGTTTTAATTAAAGGCGAAGGAGTTATCGGGTTTTTTGCTAAATTTGAAGATGCTTTTAACGAAGGGATAAAAAAATTTGGGAAACCTCCTTTCTTTATTCACCAGATTGTAAAAGAAGAACCTGTTGAGGATATTCCCGCCTTGCGACTTGGAATAATTTATGCCAATACTTAACCGCCATCACATCCAACCTAATGTTCGCCTTCTTCAAAGAGAAGGACCAAAAATCAAAGTTATGATTACTCTTCCAAAGGTAATGTTATCACAATTAAAACAGCAAGGGGCAATACCTCCTCCACATATTACTGGGGAAGCATTAATAGATACAGGAGCTAGTGTCCTGTAACTGAAACATCTTGACATCTTAAACTGAATTATGGTATATTGAAAGTATGAAAAAATTACTTTCAATACCAGTTCTTTCCAATGACCAGCGGCAGGAATTGGAAAGAAGAAAAAAGTCAAGAATCCT
>DAOVGU010000050.1 GCA_030672255.1 bacterium | reverse complement strand
AGGATTCTTGACTTTTTTCTTCTTTCCAATTCCTGCCGCTGGTCATTGGAAAGAACTGGTATTGAAAGTAATTTTTTCATACTTTCAATATACCATAATTCAGTTTAAGATGTCAAGATGTTTCAGTTACAGGACACTAGGTACCTTATTTTGCTTAATATCTTTGTGAGGATTAATGAATGAAGGTTTTTAATTGATAAAGTGTCTAATTATATGAATGGATGAAAGCCTTTTAATCACCAACTCTCAAAAAGGCGATATACAAGCCTTTACAGAGCTGGTCTCTCTTTACCAAAGAAGAATTTATGATTTAGCCTATCAGATAACTCATAGCCATACCGATAGTGAGGATATTGCCCAGGAAATATTTATCCGACTATGGAGAAAAATCCATAAATTCAAGGGCAAATCATCCTTTTTTACCTGGCTTTACCGGATGGCAATAAATGTATCTAAAAATTATCTAAGAAGCAGACCGACTAACCAGGTATTGTTTGAGGAAGCAACAATTGGTCAGGATTTAATAAGGAAAAGAAACAATCCTGCCGAGGAATTAATTTCCCAGGAGACAAGTAAGGCAGTCACTAAAGCGATTGATACTCTTCCCTTTAAGCATAAAATGGTTGTTCTTCTTCACGATATAGAAGGATTTTCCCATAAGGAAATTTCTCGGATAATGAAATGCTCAGAAGGAACGGTCTGGTCAAGGTTATTTTATGCCAGAAGAAAACTAAAAGAAAGATTAACCAATTTTCTAAATTCAAGGTACTGTCATGAAAGAAAATGATAGAGTTGTCATTCCTGTGAAAACAGGAATCCATTAGATTCCCGATTACTAACCTCGGGAATGACAACGTATTCTGTCATTCCCACGAAAGTGGGAATCTAACTTATTGCGGGAATGACAGCAGGAAGTTTTTGACAATACGAATTCAAAAAAGGGGGGGCTAAAAATGAGGAAATGTTATGGAATTCAAAAGAGGTTTATTCCTTATCTTGATAATGCTCTTTCTGATAAAGTTAGGGAAAAGGTGGAAGAGCATTTAAAAGGATGTGCTATCTGCCAGAAGAAATTAGAGACATTCAAAAAAATCGGGGAATTGTTAGCTAAAAAAAATAAGGTGGAAAGGTCAGGGGAATATTGGCAGGAGTTCCAGAATAAATTAAAGCATAGGATAACCTCTTATTACAGAGCAGGGCTTTCCGTTCCAGCAAGTTCTTTCAAACTAAAAATAGCCTTAGCTATTTGCTCAATTGTGCTTCTTTTTGCCTTTATAGCAAGAATACTCGTGAAAGAACGTAACCTTCTTTGCTCCTACCAGACCCAGACAGTTCAACTTCAGACAAAGATAAAGAAGCTTAACACAAAGATAAAAGGGCTTGAACAAAAAAACCGCACCCAGACAACCCAACTTGCTCTTTTAAAAAAGATGGCTCAGACTCCTCGTTATCAGGTGGTAATCTTACAGAGAGAGGGCCGAATGAATAGACAGGAGCAACCGGCTATCTTCTATCGGGAAACAACAGAGCCTGGGTATGTAAGAAAGGTTATCCAGAACTTAGAAGGAGACCCTATTCCCATCAATAATTTGAAGGATTTTTAAAAAAGTGTGTCTAATTAAATAAATGGGTAAATATTCAGTGAACCACGTCCTACCCTCGCTGTCATTCCCGAGGTTAGTAATCGGGAATCTATTGGATTGGATTCCTGTTTTCACAGGAATGACACGGTGTTCACTGAGTATTTACTGACTGGGAACAAAAAAAGGAGGTTGAAGTCTTTATGAGAAAACCAAATATTAGTGTGATTGGTCTCGGATTAATTTTGTTTTCTCTGGTTTTTATTAAACAGGGTTCGTCCCGTACCTTTGGGAATTATCTTGGACAAATGATGTGGGATTCACCCAAAGTAACTATCCTTGAGAACTGGTCAGAAGGCTCAATGTGGTTGGGTCAAAGAGAAATACTTCCCTCCGGCGAGGCAAAGGCAAAAGGAAAAATATTGATTGATGGGGATGGAGCAAGTGATGTCAAAGTAGGACTATTATTAAATGATACTAAGATTACCCAAATTGTCACCACAGATGAAAAAGGGAATTTCACTATTAGCCTTCCTTCCGGGACCTATGTTTATAATGGAGCGGTAGTCATAGGAAAGAAAACAGAAGGAAAGATAGGGATAAGGGAAAGAGAAGAATGGAAAGGCTGGTATAAATTCAGGGTTGAAAAAGGAGAGAAAAAATTTATAAAACATATCCGGCTTGTTGAACCAATCAAGGTAATATTCCCTAAAAACAATGAGATTATTGCTAATTTTAAAGGAAACGAAGAAAATATTATCTTTAACTGGCAGCCATATAAACTCAAAAATCCCCGGTTTCAGCGCATAGGTAATTATCGGGTGAGAATAGGCTATAGAAGATATGATAAAAAAGGTTCTTCCTGGTCTGGAGCTCTCGGCTGTTATTATACGAATAAACCTTCAGTTTCTCTATCTGAACTGCACCGGCAAATGAACCTTCCCTATTTAAAATACTTGAAACGGAAGGATAATCCACTTGTCGGAGAATATACCCTGGAGATTGTCGCCTTAGGTGATTGGGGAGAGGTCATCTCCAGAACCAAAAGGCATAAACCCATCCATTATTTCCTCGTAGATAAACCAGAGGAAGCAAAGAATATGCTGATGAGGTCAGCATGGCGAAGAATCCCTTCAGAGATGGAGCAGTTAGAAGGCATTAAGATAATATCTCCTGAAGAAAATGAAATATTTGCTATAGAGGATGTAGAAAAAATTTTCTTTTCTTGGGAACCTTGGCCTGATGTAGAAACGTATAGTCTTGAAATTTCCTCCGTAGAAGAAAAGATAAAGGAAAGAGGGAAAGGACGTTTTACTACTACCACTTCATCTCGCCCCATCGGCGTTTTTAATACCACTGCAACCAATGTCTCTTTCTCGGATTTATTAAAGAAAACAGGCAGGAAAGAGGGAAAATATAGATTAAGGTTAATTGGTCTGAATAAAGAAGGTAAAGTCATTGTTATCACTCCCTATCGGGAAAGAAAAACTTATCTTTTAGTAAAAGACAAAAAATATTCAACTACTTATGTAAAGTCACTCGTTAAGAAGAAAGATATAAATTCCTTATTAGAACTTTTAAAAGAAACAGAAATATCAGATGTCCGTTATGCCGTAGCCAAAGAGTTAGGTGAAATAAAAAACGACAAGGCAATAGAACCACTTCTTAACCTTTATACGGAATTAGAGAATAAGTATGGTAAGTTAGATAGAGACCAATTAAAACGTCTTCACTGGTATAAAGATAAGCCGAGAGTAATTCTTCTTTTGGCATTAAGGGACCTCACCGGATACGCCAATATAGAAGGTATCAGGAAAGCAGTATCCTTAAAGAAAGAGATAAGAGAAAAGAGATTAAGAGTAAAAAGGGTAAGGATAAACCTGTTATCAAAGAATAGCCCTTTGCATTATGGGAAAGGGGGAGCTATCTTCCCTGTTACCTGCCAGACGGTGAGACTTCATAATAAGCCAGAGGAGAAATTAAAGAAATTACCAGAACTCTCATCTCCTCTATTTGGAGCAATTAAATTAGGAAACGCTAAGGATAATCTTATTACTTTAATAATTGACCAAAAAGGAAAGGAGATTTTTCTGTATGCCGACAGCAATAATGATGAAGATTTAACCAACGACGGAAAACCAATAAGAGTATCCGACAAGCATTTTTATGGTGGCTTGAACCTTTTGGTAAATTATAAAATTAAGCGAAGAACTTACCAAGCCATTTACCGGGTAACCCTTTCTGTTGATAAAGAAAAGAAGGGCTATGGGGCAACATACTGGGTAACAGATTCCTCATCCCATAAGGGCGGTGGGACCCGTATAAGAGCAATGGTATCTTCAGGTTGTTCTTATAGCGGAGAAATTGAACTAACTAAACTCACTTATTTTGCTAATCTCCAGTATAAAGCCTGTGCTTCTGATAGCAATACCGATGGTCTTTTCTCGGATAATGGCTTATACATTGACCTTAATCAGGACGGCGAATATGATGAAGACACAGAGCATCTTTACCAGAATGCACTCTTTAAGGTCAATGATAAAATTTATCGATTGACTGAATTAAAACCCTGAAAGAGATTGTAAAACAAGATGAAGAAATTTAAATTCAACTCTCGCGATTATAAATTAGCCGAGTAATCCCTGCTTCCGCAGGGACGGCAACTACATATTTATTTTGTCTATGTAGTGGCAAAGCTTGCTTTGCCTGAGTTTATTGAGTACAACTTTGAAATTCCATACAACAAGAACATAAGCAGATAAAAGATTCTATTATCAGAAAATACAAGGGCAAGGAGAAGTAATCCATGAAGATAATAGATTGGTGTATCCACCTTATACTCATAAGCTCTGTTCTCATTGTAACGTTTCTTTGTAGCAATCTTGACGACTTACCGGCAGAAGATGTCGGGAACACAAATCCAATGATAGATACAACGCACAGGTTTACTGATGTTGAACTTGACGATCTTGAAAAGAAGCTGAAGAGCGATCCGAACTACCATTGGAAACTTCTTTTGGGAGATCGAAAAAAAGTAATTTTACTAATCCTCGCGGCCCAGAAAAGGAAACCAACAAACCCCATCTGGTGTTATTTGATTGATATGTGCTTTGCTTCAGACCAGTATGATGCAAAATTTCTCCCAGTGGAAGAGAGACGAGCCCGTTATAAGTGCGCTCTCAGTTATTTACAGAAATCCTCACAAATCTTGCAAACAGCATTAGAAGTTAGTGTTGACAAGAAAGCTCTTAAGCCCTTTGTGTCTTCACAAAATATGAATATCGCCATTGCATCACTTGAAGCTGGGGACATTGCCTCTGCAAAACGGTTAGCTGAAGGGATAGTAAGAAATAATAGTAATCACCACGAAGCAAACACTGTTTTGGGACGTGTTGCTCTTCAGGAGGGTGACCTCAAAACTGCAAAGATATATCTTTTGAAATCAGCCAAGACCCCAGGTTCACCACAACTTAAGTCATTCGGGCCCAATTTCTCTCTTGCCCGTGAGCTTCTCGAGAAAGGTGAAAAGTCTGCTGTTCTTGAATATTTAGATATGGTTGGTAAATTTTGGGCGAATCCGGAGAACGTTGATCGCTCTAATCATAATAGCGTGCGTGTTGTCCAAGAACATGCTGAGCAATTATCAAAGTGGAAAAATGAAATCATAAAGGGCAAAATACCGCAGGATGGAAGATGGCGTTAGAAAAAAACAGCAATATCCAGTCCAGTGAGCTGTAATGGATGAGATGAAGAAAACTTTGGTAATCGGGACAATTTTAATAATAATCCTTTTTATAGGTTCTTATCTCTTTGCTCAAGGAGATAGTGCAACCAAATTTTATTTCAAAACAGATCCTGCTAAGCCGGAATTCTGGCAAACTACTTCAAAAGATTTCCTGCAACAATTCTGGAGACGTTCTTCGACAACTGATAAAGGTTTCAATGTTCTGAGCCGTATGGAAAAAATTCTCTTCGCTCCCAATAAGGCCATAGAAAATTTTTCAGTCCACAGCGTGGAATTAAGATTTAATTCTTCAAGCCATCTTATTGCTGTTTACATTAACATCTTAAATGAAGGAGATTTTTTCCCTTATAAAAAAAGTCATGAGTTTAATTATAAAATTGCATCGACCAAAACACTTGCAGAACTATCAGTTTCGCGTCAGAAACAACAAGAAGATAGACAACGCGAAAGAATGCTATTCCCTCGTTTAGATAAAGAGTTTAAGAAAACCTACTCTACAAAGCAAAAGGCAATTACCCGCTGGTTAAATACAAATTATGGTAGACATACCGAGAGTTTTGGTAAATTTAGCTCGGACTTAGGCTCAGAACGCTGCCAAACTTGGGCAACTAAAGGGACTATTTTCAATTTGTATAGCGTTAAAGATACTTATATTTCCTTGGAACTCCTTCCACGAGAGAAAAAATCTAAATCAAGTAGAGAGAGAACTAACCTGTTAAAGAAAAAACATAGTATAAAAGATAACGTTGAACATTTAGCAAATGGTGATGTCATAATTCGCAACATTCCTTTAGTTGAGCAAGGCCATAAAGGTTATTGTGCTGTTGCGACAGTAGAGATGGTTCTACGCTATTTCGTCTGTGAGGTTAGCAACACCCAATTGGCCACTCTTGCTGGGTATAGCCAAGGTGAACCCGGGGCTGGTCTGATTAATGCACTATCCAAAGTAGTGACAGGTAAAGCTAAACTCAATTTTAGAACAGAACCAATTTTTATCGCGAGAACTGCCAGAGAAAGAATCAATCAAGGAGAGCCCTTTATAGTTTGGCGATACTTTGACCGCATACGTGATCGGCAAATATCATCTCACAGCAAAGCAGTTGCAAGAGATGCTACAATTCCTCCTATGAAAATTACAGGAAAGGAGCTTGTATATTTTCAGAAGATGAAAACAGGGGGGACTCATGCAAGTGTCGTTGTGGGATTTAATAAGCAACGAGACGAATTTCTTCTAAGCGAAAGCTGGAATGTATATTCTACACTTAAGAGATTTCAGAGAAAAGAGTTAGAAGCAACTTGCCATCGTGTACTTATTTTTCATCCCACGAGCCCATACATTTTGGGTCAACCATAGAATTAAAAAGTAAATACTCAGTCAACTCCGTTGGAGTGTGTCATTCCTGCGAAAGCAGGAATCCACAGAATAGATTCCCGTTTACTGACTACGGGAATGACAGTAAGGGCCTATTGCGGGAATGACAATGAGAGTAGGATTTGGTTCACTAAATATTTACAAGAAATGAGGGGGGGTAAAATGTGTAAGAAAAAAATAGGTAGTGTTGCAGTTGTGGTTGGGTTGGTTTTATTCTTTTTTATCACACCACTTAGGGCAGAGGAGAAAATTTCATCAACAAAGAAAAAGCTGATTAAAGAGCTAATTGAGATTACAGGAGTAAAAAAAGAGGCTGAAGATTTTTTCGGCGGGATAGACGCAATCTTAGGAATTTCTCCGGGGAAACAATCTGAATCATTATTTTCGGAAGGGAAAGCATTAGAAGAATCTATAAATGAGATTTATTTCCCTCTCTACGATAAAAACTTCACGGAGAGTGAACTAAAAGAATTGCTCAGATTCTATAAATCCCCTGTTGGAAGAAAGGTTGTAAAGATGATACCCAATTTGTCAATAGTTAATTTGGCAATGAACAAACAGATGGAAGAAATATTAGAGAAAGCGAAAAAAGAGACTAAAAAAGCCCAAATTAATGCCCAAAAACTTCAACTTAGAACTGAATGTATGCTTAACCTCAGGAAAATAGGTGTGGTACTCCAAATGTATGCTTATGACCACGATGAGAAATTTCCCAAAAGTCTTAAAGAATTATATCCAGATTATCTTGCTAAAGACGATATACTCAGATGCCCGGCAAAAAATATAAGTTATACCTATGTAAAAGGTTTAACCAATGCTGATTCAGGGGATACTCCTATCGTCTATGATTCCTCAGTAGAAAATCATGGAGATGGCCGCAATGTCCTCTTTGTTGATGGTCATACCAAATGGTATCAGGAAGAGGAATTCCAGAAATTGCTTAAAAAAGTTCCTGAGCCATCAACTTTATCTAAAGAATCTCCTGAAGCTGAATCTTTATTCAGGTCAACATTTAAGGAATATATGAAATTTATGGGAGAATATTTTTCTCTTCTACTCAATGAAATTAAAGAAGGGGAGGAACTTAAAGAGGAAACATCAACCCTGGGCTTTGAAACTAAAAAGAAGAGTAAGCGAGAGGAATTTCTTGTCTCTAACAAGAAAAAATGGCAAAGAATTGTTAACAATTTCCAGAAGATTTATGATGAATATCCCAAAAGCAAATGGGCAGATGATGCCTTGTATGTTTTAATCAACGGGTTTTCTAAACTTCAGATAATGCTACCTTCAGATTTAGAAGATATGTTAGATGAACCGATAAAACTATGTAGAGAATTTTTGAAGAACTTCCCTGAACCTCACTTTGAAGATTGGCCCAAGATAGAGATAAAGACGGCAAGAAGATTGGGTTATTATCAAAGCCCCTCTATTCCCAATTCTCCCAAGGAAATAAGGGCAATGGTTCATTATAGGTTAGCTACATTTTTAATGTTGAAAGGCAGAAGATCCGTTAATTCAGTTGATGAAGAATTCAGAAAAATAGTCAAGGAGTATCCAGGAACACAAGGAGCAAAATTTGCCCAAGTTCATTTGGATGCTTTAAAAAGAGCCAGAAAGAAAGCCAGAGAGCAACTCGAAAAACGGCAATATCCAGTCCAGTAAACTTGTTGTATGGAATTTCAAAGTTGTACTCAATAAACTCAGGCAAAGCAAGCTTTGCCACTACATAGACAAAATAAATATGTAGTTGCCGTCCCTGCGGAGGCAGGGATTACTCGGCTTTGTTATAATCAATACGAACCTCAAAAGCTTCTTACCCATATTAAAGCCATGATGTAATTTGAGATCAGAGCCTATCTTAAATAAAATAGCCAAGATTAACCCCGTATTACCCCTGATTTAATCAGGGGCTGTTCCTGACAGTCCCGTATTAAACCTGTTCCTGACAGGTTCAGGAATACGGGACAGGAATATGGCCATTAACTGTGTGCTCATTAGAATATTGTCTTGCTCTTCCTAATGTTTAACACAATACCGACAGCAATTAAGAAGGTGAGAAGGGAAGAGCCCCCATAACTTAGAAAAGGCAAAGGCAGCCCCGCTACCGGGAGCATCCCTAAGGTCATCCCGATATTGATAAAGATATGGGAGGCAAACATCACCGCGATTCCGGTAGCTACCAATCTTCCAAATGGCTCAGAGGCAGTAGTTGCAGCCCTTATTAGCGACTTCAAGAAAAGAGAATAAAGAAAGAGAAGAACCATCCCTCCGATAAATCCCCACTCCTCGGCTAAAACACAGAAGATGAAATCTGTGTGGTACTCTGGTAAAAAAGCAAGGTGACTTTGGGTTCCCTGTAGAAAACCTTTACCGAAGAGGCCACCGGAACCAATGGCGATCCTGGACTGAATAATATTATAACCGCTCCCTAAGGGATCGGCATTGGGGTTGATAAAGACAAGCAATCTTGCCCTCTGGTACTCCTTCAAGACAGTGAACCAGAGAATTGGAAGGGAAAGAAATCCTAAAATAATGAGAAAGATCAGATGCTTCTTTCTTATTCCCGCTGCCCACAACATCCCTAAAGCTATAGGAAGGAGTACAAGGGCGGTACCCAAATTTGGTTGTTTCAGAATGAGAAGAAAGGGGATACCGCTGAGGAGGAAATAGGGAATAAGAAAGCCAAATCTCTTTAGCTTTTTTCCAACATCGGTAAGGTATCTTGCGGCAACAAGAATGAAGATCAGTTTAGAAAATTCTGACGGTTGAAAGTAAAAGCCTTTCAATATTAGCCAGCGGGAAGAACCTGCCCGACCTTTACCAATAAGCAGGACGAGGAGAAGCAACAGGAGAGAAAAGAGATATAAGAAATAACTGGCCTTTCTGAGGTTACGGTAGGGAAGAGCAATGAATAAAAAGAGGAAGAAGATACCGATTGCCATCCAGACCGTTTGCCGGCTGGCTAAATTGGAGAGTTCAGTTTTAATCCCGCAACTCGCGCTATAGATAAGGGTAATTCCTATAAAAACTAAAAGAATAGTCAGCAAAAGTAAAAGCCAGTCAATCTTTTTTCTCTTCATTCTCTTCGGGGAAGAAGATGTCCTTTAGGATTCTTCCGGCAATTAATGCGGCCTCAGCGGAGCTGGCTGTATCAAGGAAAACACAGAGGGAAATAGTAGGATTTTCCCGGGGAGCATAACAGATGAATGCTCCGTGAGTTGGTAACTCCAACTCTGCTTTGGCAATTTGGGCCGTTCCCGTCTTTCCGCAGATAGTCAATCCAGGAACTTTACTATTTTTACCTGTGCCCTGCTCCACAACATTGTAAAGACCTTCTCTCAAGAGGGAAAGGTTTTCTTCGGGGATAAAGATCGAGCCCCGCAGATGGGGGGTAAAGGAAAGGATTTCATTTCCTGTAGGGTCAACAATATCCTTTATGACCTCTGGTTGCCAGATGTTACCGCCATTAGCAATTGTAGCAATTAAGCTTGCCAGTTGAGTCGGAGTAACCAAAAGTGCTCCCTGGCCGATGGAGAGGTTTAATGCTCCGCCTGATAGTTGAGGGGGAGGAATGGAGCCTGCCTTTTCTCCGGGGAGGTCAATTCCGGTTGGCGTGCCAAGGCCAAACCTCTTGCCATAGTTGAGAAGTCTCCTTGCTCCTACCATTAACCCCACTTGACCGAAGAAGATATTGCAGGACTGGGGGAGAGCGGTGTTAATGTCAATCCAGCCATGCTGTTTGTACTCATCGGTCTTTCTGTCTATCCAGCAGTGAAACAACCTGATTCGTTCTCCTTCAGCTACTTCCAATTCTCCTTTACATTCCAATTTATCGCTTGGGGTAATTACCCCTTTCTCTAAAGCGGAAAGTTCGGTGATAATCTTATAGATGGAACCCGGGGGGTAACAGCCTTTGATCGCGCGGTTGAAGAAAGGTCTTCCCGGGTGTGTTAGGCAAGAACTGATATCATCAGGGTCAAAGGAAGGCTTACTCACCAGTCCCAGGATTTCACCGTTCCTTGGATCCATAACCACGACACTTCCTCTGTAACCACCGAGGTTCTCTGCGATAGACTTCTGAATAGAGCGATTGATCGTTAAGATGATATTGTTGCCCGGGGAAGATTCCTTCTTTCCTAAGGTCCTTACCTTGTGGCCACGAGCATCAACCTCTACGCGAATACCTCCCCTCGTTCCTTTAAGGAGGGAGTCAAAGACCTTTTCTATTCCTTCTTTGCCCACAAGGTCCCCCGCTTTTATCCTTTCAGCCTTTAGTTTCTTCTTCAGCTCTTCTGGACTTACCTCTCCCAGATAGCCAAGAAGGTGTGCCGCCTTTTCGCCTAATTTATAGTCACGCTTCAGCCCCACCTGGATAAAGATACCGGAAAGTTGTTTGGCTTTCTCTTCCACAAAGGCAACCTCCTTTTGGTTAAGATCCCTCTTAAGCCACTGTTGCTCAAAAGGGTTGGGGTAATCTTTTCTAAAAGCGGATTCAGTTTTTTGTTTGGGAATGTTAATAACAGGGGCTAAAATGCTGCTTGCGGTTTGAGGATTTCTTAGATCAAAGGGGACGAAGCAAAGATTAAAGCAAGGTCTATCTTTAACTAAAACTCTGCCATTTCTGTCGAAGATTGTTCCCCGGGGAATGTCCAGATCGATTACTCGTATGGAATTGAGGTTAGAAAGCCTCCGATAGCGGTAATATTGAAAGAGTTGGGTATAAATGAGCCCGCAAAAAAGAGGGATGAAGGAGAAATAGATCAGATGGGAAAGTCCTCTTATTCTATCCATAGAGAGTTCTTTTTAATCCCCAGAAGAGGCCTGAGAAGAGAAAGGAATTATAGATGGAGAAGATCAGGATTTTGGGAATGAGCAGGCCCAGAGCCCAGGGATTTTGGTAAAAAAGGGCCGAGAAGATAATGTAGAGAAAGCTTCCTAAAAAAATAAGGCTTATCTGAGAATAGAACCTTTCCTTTATTTCCAATTTATTTTTCAATAAGCCAATAAGATAACTGATCAGACAGTAGGAAAAGCTGTTGGCCCCAATAAGACCGCGAAAGAGGATGTCCTGCAAAAGTCCGGCGCCGAAAGCCAGAAAAAGTGCAAACATTCCATCGGTATAGAGGGAAAAGAAGATAAGGAAGATGAGAATAAAATCGGGAGCAATCTTATTGATCCGGAGATATTTTGTCCCCAGCCATTGAAGAATAAAAAAGAAAGATATGGAAAGGATTAGATTGGGCAGACGAGGAGGGATTTTTTCTTCTCTGCTCATTGAATAATCAAAACCTCTTCTAATTTTGAAAAGGAAACGGCGGGATTAACTGTTATATCAAAGAAAAGAGAGGAATTCGCCCCTCTGACCTTAAGCACCTTACCAATAGGAAGTCCTTTTGGATAGAGGGTGGAAAGTCCTGAGGTGAGCATAACATCTCCCCTTTCTATCTTACTTTCTTTGGGTAGGTACTTTAATTGGAGAATGCCGGGATGACCCCCCACCAGAATCCCTACTTCCCTTGTGTGCTGAATTAGAGCGCTGATTCTACTTTCCGGGTGAAGGAGGGTCATCACAAGGGATGTATTTCCATCCACCCTTATCACCCTTCCTACCAAACCACCATTCTTATCAAGGACGGTCATTCCTTCTCGGATGAGCTCGACTTTTCCCGAATCAATCAAGATGGTTATCGGCCAACCCACCGGCTCCATTCTTATTATCCTGGCCACTCTTCTGAAACTGTAAGGACTTCTTTCCTTTAGTTGAAGGATCTCGCGCAGTCGCCTATTCTCGGCTAACAGCTCATCGATGAAGACTTTCTCCAATTTTAGTCTCTTATGGCTGAGGAGTTCTTCCTGGGGAGAAAGGATTAGGGATTCCTTCATGCGGAGTATCTTTGAGGAGTTGGAGGATTTAATACCAATGAGGGATGCTAAGAGGAGAAGGAAGAAAAGCAAAATCTCCTTTCTATATCTCCACAACATTTCTATTATTATTTGACCACAAGATTTCACAGAAATGTCATTGCGAGGAGTCCGCCTGAAGCGGACGACGTGGCAATCCCACACTTCTTGAGATTGCTTCGCTATCGCTCGCAATGACAGCTGCGCTGTCATCTGTGGTTGCGTCCTCTTACTCTTTTTTGATACTTTTGAGATAGGAAATCTCTTCCAGTATCTTACCTGTTCCCTTTACTACCGCTAAAAGAGGTTCTTCCGATGCCCTCACCGGAATCTTTGTTTCCTGAGAAAGTAGTTTATCTATACCCCGCAGCAGAGACCCACCACCGGTCATTACTAAACCCTGTTTTGCCAGATCACTGGATAACTCAGGCGGCGTCTCTTCCAGGATGGCATGAACCTCATTAACGATTATGGATAATGGCTCTCTAATTGCTTCTCTGATCTCCTCCGAATGAACCGTGACTGTCTTGGGCAACCCTTCTACCAGATCCCTTCCATTAACTTCCACGCTTAATTCATCCTTCCCCAAAGGGATAGCACTACCAATACTAATCTTAATCTCCTCAGCCGTGCGTTCTCCAATTAAGAGATTATGATTTTTTTTCAGATATTCGGTGATTCCCTCATCCATCTCGTTACCAGCAATTCTGATACTTCTCATTACCACAATGCCTCCCAGAGATATCACCGCCATCTCGGTAGTTCCGCCACCGATATCAATAATGAAGCTACCGGTGGGTTCAGCTACCGGCAGTTCCACTCCAATAGCTGCCGCCATTGGCTCCTGCACCAAATAGACCACTCTTGCTCCCGCTTTGCTCGCCGTCTCCTGGACGGCTCTTCTCTCCACATTGGTAATGCCCGAGGGAATGGCAATGACGATCCGGGGAGGAAGGATAAAACGATGTCGTCTCGTGTGCACCTTATTAATAAAATAATGCAGCATCTTCTCGGTAGCTTCGAAATCAGCAATTACCCCATCCCGCAAAGGCTTCATCGCGGTAATATTGGCCGGTGTTCTGCCCAGCATTCGCTTTGCCTCAGATCCCACCGCCAGAACCTCCTTTGTCTCCATATTGAATGCCACAATTGAAGGCTCCGAGAGAACGATTCCCATTCTCTTCACATAGACAACACTATTTGATGTTCCTAAATCTATTCCGATATCATTAGAAAAAAATTGAAATGGATTCCGCATTCCCCTCTGTATCTCCCCACAAGTGGGGAGAACATTACCACCTCCTTTTTCAATTTTTTCATTCTATCAGATATTTTCTATAAAGTCAAAAATTGCGCTACTATACTATCAGCTTACTTTAGTAGCAATGTGCGAATAGATTAACTTCTTTGATATTTCTCACAGCAACATGATATAATGAAAGTATGGAATTGAATAAAGAAATTTTCCGGGAGTATGATATCAGAGGAATAGTAAAAAGAGATCTCGCAGATAACGTTGTATCCTCAATCGCCAAGGGTTTTGGTACCTATTTGCAGAAAGCTTCCCGAGGAAGAAAGGTAGTGATTGGCAGGGATAATCGCCTTAGTTCTGAGCATCTATCTCGCCTGGTTATAGAGGGAATTCTTTCTACCGGATGCGATGTTACAGATATCGGAGAGGTTCCTACCCCGGTTTTCTACTTTGCCAATCATCATTTCAGAACCGATGGCGGAGTGATGATTACCGCCAGCCATAACCCTCCCCAATTTAATGGGTTTAAATTGGTAGTCCAGAGAAAGAGCATCTACGGCAAGCAGATTCAGGATTTAAGAGAAATCGTTGAAAAAGAACTCTTTAAGAAAGGGGTCGGAAAATTAAGAAAGAAAAATATTAATAACCTCTACTTTAAGGCAATTAGAGATAGAATCAAACTAAATAGAACTATTTCTCTGGTTATTGATGGAGGAAATGGCATTGCTGGTCCATTCGCTCTAAATTTATTGAAAGGTTTAGGCTGCGAGGTTGATTCTCTTTATTGTGAAAGTGATGGTAATTTCCCTCACCATCCACCAAATCCTGTGGTAGCGGAGAATTTGCGTGACTTAATCAAAAGAGTGAAAGAAACAGGAGCAGAACTCGGAATAGCCTACGATGGCGATGGGGATAGAATCGGAGTCGTTGATGAGGAAGGGGAAATAGTCTGGGGAGATAAGGTTCTGATTGTCCTCGCAGAGGAGATATTGCAGAAATTACCCGGCTCGGTAATTATCTTTGATGTTAAATGCTCCAATGCACTTGCCGAGGCGATAAAAGAGAAAGGCGGAACCCCTTTAATGTGGAAGACGGGTCACTCCCTGATCGAGGATAAGTTAAGGCAGGAAAAATCTCCCCTGGCGGGAGAATTAAGCGGTCACATCTATTTTGCCGATGATTGGTTTGGCTTCGATGACGCCCTTTATACCTCAGTTAGGCTCTTACAGATTCTCTCAAGAAGTAAGAAGAAATTCTCTGAGCATCTCTCCGGGATAAGGAGATACTATGCCAGCCCGGAGATTAGAGTTTCTGCTCCCGAAGCCAAGAAGTTTCTTATCGTAGAGGAAATCAAAAGATATTTTCAGAGTCGGTATAAAATCTCCGATATTGATGGGGTGAAGGTTTTCTTCAAGGAAGGTTGGGGTTTGGTGCGTGCCTCCAATACCGAGGCCTCTCTGGTCATTCGCTTCGAAGCCACCACACCAGGTCACTTAGAGCAAATAAAAACAGTCATTATGAAAGAGGTGGATAAAAACCTTAAATTATGAAATCACAGATTAACACAGATGACAGCATTGCTGTCATTGCGAGGCCGAAGGCCGTGGCAATCCGCGAAGCGTCGCGAGTCCGCCTTGGCGGACGTGGCGATCTCAAAAAGACGAGATTGCGGAGTTTATCCCGAGTAATGTCATTGCGAGCCCGAAAGGCGTGGCAATCCCTCACTTCTTGAGATTGCTTCGTCGCTAACACTCCTCGCAACGACTGCGTCGGATTGCTTCACTTCGTTCGCAATGACATTTCTGTGAAATCTCGTGGTTAAGAAAAGAGATGATTAAAGAGAATGTGCAGAAAATCTTGAGGGAGCTCCCGGAAGGGGTGGAGTTGGTCGCGGCCGCAAAAACAAGGAGCCCGGAGGAGATTT